>DASUXK010000064.1:0-8162 GCA_036377935.1 Usitatibacter sp. | reverse complement strand
CTGGGCGCGGCGGTCGGGCGGCGGCGGCATCCCGCCGCGGCCTGAGCGATCACATGTTCCTGAAGAGCGCCATGTAGGGAATGCTCACGGCGAGGGTCTCGGGACGGTTGCGCAGGCGCAGCGTCCCGCGCCCGGTGTCGTCGCGCGCGACGGAGGCGATCGCGCGCATGTTCACGATCGTCGAGCGGTGCACCTGCTTGAAGACCTCGGGATCGAGGGAGGCGAGGAGCTCGCGGATCGGCTTGCGGATGAGCGCCTCGCCTTCGGCGGTCATCACGATCGTGTACTTGTCCTCGGCCTTGAAGTAGGCGATGTCCTCGACGAGGATCAAGCGCGTCTCCTTGCCGACGCTCGCCGTGATCCACTGCAGCGGCGCGCGGCGTCCCTCGGCGGGCAGCGTCGCGCGCAGCTTCTCCACCAGCGCCGCGAGCTCCGCGGGGCCGCCCGCCCCCGACGCGAGCCGCGCCTGCACGCGCTTCACCGTCGCCGCGAGCCGCGCCGGATCCACCGGCTTCAGCAGGTAGTCCACCGCGCCCCGCTCGAAGGCGTCGATCGCGTACTGGTTGTAGGCGGTGACGAACACGACCTGCGTCGCGGGGCTCGCCTGGGCCGCGGCCGCCGCGACCTCGAGGCCCGTGAGCCCCGGCATGCGGATGTCGAGGAAGGCGACGTCGGGGCGGTGCGCGGCGATCGCTTCGAGCGCGCCGCCGCCGTCCTCGCACGCCGCGAGCACCTCGAGCCCCGGCCATGCTTCGCGCACGCGCGCGACGAGCTCCTCGCGCAGCAGCGCCTCGTCCTCGGCGATCACGCAGCTAGGCATGGGCGGCCTGCGCGGGCCCGGAGACCGGAACGGTGATGGTGGCCGCCACGCCCTTCGGAAAGTTCGCGACGATCGAGAGCGACGCCGCGTCGCCGTAGGCGAGGCGCAGCCGCTCGCGCACGTTCTTCAGCCCGATGCCCGTGCCGCCCCCGTCCTCGCTGAAGCCGCGCCCGTCGTCGGCCACGGTGATCGCGGCCCGGTCGCCCGAGACGCGCGCCGAGATCCAGACGGTGCCGCCTTCGGGCAGCGGCTCGAGGCCGTGCTTGATGGCGTTCTCGGCGAGGGTCTGCAGCATCATCGCGGGCATCGACACGGCGCGCAGCGCCTCGGGGACCTGCACCTGCAGCGCGAGGCGCTCGCCCATGCGGATCCTCATGATCTCGAGGTAGGCGCGCGCGCGCTCCACCTCGTCGCCCAGCGAGGAGAGCGAGGCCTCGGCGCGCGGCAGCGAATGGCGCAGGTACGAGATGAGGTTGCCGAGCATGCGGTCGGCCTTCGCCGGGTCGCTGCGCGTGAGGAGCTGCGCGCTCGCGAGGGTGTTGTAGAGGAAGTGCGGCTCGACTTGCGCATGGAGGAGCGAGAGCTTCGCCTCGGTAAGTTCCTTCTCGGTGGCGGTCTGGCGCACGCGCGCCTCCTCCTCCTTGCGGCGTTCGGAGACCCGACGCGAGATCGCGCGCGTGATCGCCTCCGCGTTCTCGAGGTTGGTGCCGTGGTCGACGAAGAACCAGTCGCGCCACGCGGCGCGCTCGGGCTCGCACACGACGGCGACGCGCGACGTGCCGTCCGACGGCGTGACCGTCGCGTGCACGAGGTTCCAGCGCTTGCGCTTGCCCGCGCCGCGCGCCAGGTCGTACGGGCGCCGTTGAAAGACGCGGGCGTGGATCTGCAGGCTGTCGCGCGCGCTTTCCACGGCGTCCACGTTGGGCAGCTCGCGGATCGCCGCCTCCGCGAGGGTGAACGCCTCCTCGGCGGGAAACGGCACCTCCACGATGCGGCGATGGCGGTTGCCGAAGCTCCTCGCATCGGGCGCGTCGGCGATCAGCCGCACGCGGCGCACGTGCGAGACCAGGCCGAACGTCACGCGCAGCAGGGTGAAGAACGCGAGGAGGGCCCAGATCCACTCCGGCGCGCCGATCATGCCCGACCACACGATCAGCACCAGCACGAGCAGCACCGCCCAGGCGACGATGCGTTGCGCGATGAAGACGAGGGAATTCATGGCGCGAAGGATAGCAAGCGGGGCGCGGGCCCACGCCGCGCGGCGACGAAAGCCGGCCGGGGCCGGGCGAAACGCGGTTATCGAGGGGTCAATCGGCCTCACCCGCATCGCGGTGGTGCCGGGCAATACCGCGGCATATCGCGTCAAGCGGCGAAAGGCTTCAGCGCCCGCAGCTCCACCCGCACCGAAGTCGATCCATCGGTCACCAGGGCGTCGCCTTCCTGGATCGTCACCTGCAGGCGCATCGAGCGATCGGCGAGCACGGCGAGCGCGCGGCTCGCCTCGGCCGGCACGTCGGTCACCGAGAGGCGCTCCTGCCGTTCGAGCACATCGCGCACGCCTTCCCACCACAGGTCCACCGCGCGTCCGCCGTATGCGACGACGTGCACCTCGCGCGAGCGGCCGCACGCCTTGCGCACCTCGCGCTCGTCGGGAAGGCCCACCTCGATCCACGTCTCGATCGCGCCCGTGAGGTCGCGCCGCACGAGGTCGGGCTCGTCCTCGGCGCTCAGGCCGCGGCCGAACTCGAGCGCCTCGCCGGCGTGCAGCGCGAACGCGAGCACCCGCATCATCATCCGCTCGTCGGTCTCGGAGGGATGGCGCGCGAGCCTGAGCGAGTGGTCGCGGTAGTAGCCGCGGTCGATGTCGGCGATGGAGAGCTCGACCTTGAAGATCGTGGACTTGAGGGCCATGGCCGGATTAGACCATGGCCCCGCCGCTAGCTCGCGGCGTCCTTGCCCCCGAGGGATCGAGCCCCGAGGGATCGACCTCGCCGGAGCGCGATTGCGCCGGGTTCGCGCCGCGCGACCGCGGCTCGCGGTCGCGAATCGGGTCGCGCCCTCGCGCCGCTCGGCCGCTACATGCCGCCGTTACCGCCGGCGCCGCCGGCACCCGCTCCGCCCGCGCCACCGCCACCCATGCCGCTGCTCCCGGTGCCGGTGCTCCCTGTGCCGCTGCTCCCGGTGCCGGTGCCCGGCGCGGTCGTGGACGTGGCGCCCGCGCCCGTCGTGCCGGTGCCCGAGGCGCCCACGCAATCGCTCGACGACCGATAGCGGCCGGTCGCGGGGTCGTAGCAGTTCGGATTGAGGTGCGTATTGCTCGAGTCGTACTCCCGCGCCGCCTCGGAGCGGGTGCTCGCCGAGCCGTTGGTGCCGCCGTTCACATCGCTGCTGGCCGAGGTGCCGGCGCCGAGGCTCGACGCGCGAGCCGTGTCCGCCGCGCTCGTGCCGGTGCCCGTGGACGTGCCCTGCGACCATGCGGGCGAGGTGCCGAGCGCCGCCGCGGCGAGCGCCGCCGCGAGCGTACCGAGCCTGAAGATGCGTGTCATGCGATTTCTCCTGTGGAATACCGACGGTGCGAACGACATTGCCCACACTCGCAGTGCGACTGGGGCGCGTCGCGCCGGTTCAGGATCGGGGTTGCGCGGTTCGGCGCAGGCCGTCCACGCCGAGCCGCAAGCGCGTCAGCGGCTGGGATCCTTCGGATAGCCGGCCTTCGCGTCGCGCCCCGGATCGACGTGGTGGCGCTCGCGCCTCGGATCGGAGGTGTCGCCGCCGCCCCCCTTCGACTGGCCCTGCTGCGTGTTGGGCGGCAGCTCCGGCTCGGGAGGCGCGTTCGGCGTCGGGGTGCTCCGGCGCTCGGGGCTCTCGTGGCGCGCGTCCGGGCGCGGGCTGGGCATCGCGTCGCGGGGATTCGGCTCGGAATTCCTGAGGTTCGGGTCGGGCATCGCTGTCTCCTTCCAATGTGGATCGGGGTCCGTGCAAAATGGGGCCGCGCCGCGCGCCGAAGGTTCACCTTGAAAGCCGCGGGCGGCGCACCCAATATCAGGCCCATCCGGATCGCATGCAGGAATCGCGCGGCGCGCCGGATGTCAGCAGGACGAAACCCAAGGGCATTCGAAGGACGATGACGACCACTGCAAAGGAAACGCTCGGCTTCCAGGCCGAGGTGAAGCAGCTCCTCGAGCTGATGATCCACTCCTTGTACAGCCACAAGGAGATCTTCCTCCGCGAGCTCATCTCGAACGCGTCGGACGCGGCCGACAAGCTGCGCTTCGAGGCGCTCTCGGACAACACCCTCTACGGCGACGATCCCGACCTGAAGATCCGCATCTCGGTGGACCGGGCGGCGCGCACGCTCACCGTGTCGGACAACGGCATCGGCATGTCGCGCGACGAGGTGGTGCGCAACATCGGCACCATCGCGCGCTCCGGCACGCGCGAGTTCTTCAAGTCGCTCACCGGGGACCAGGCGAAGGACGCGCACCTGATCGGCCAGTTCGGCGTGGGCTTCTACTCCTCGTTCATCGTGGCCGACCGCGTGACGCTCGTCACCCGCCGTGCCGGCGCGCCCGCGGACGAGGCGGTGCGCTGGGAATGCGACATGGGGCAGGGCAGCGGCGAGTACACGATCGAGCGCGCAGCGAAAGAGCGCCGGGGCACGGACGTGATCCTGCACCTGCGCGAGGGCGAGGACGATTTCCTCGACCCTTTCCGGCTGCACGACCTGGTGCGCAAGTACTCCGACCACATCGCGATCCCCATCGTCATGAAGAAGCGCGAGTGGGACCGCGAGAAGTCCGAGTACCGCACGACGGACGAGGACGAGACGATCAACCGGGCGAGCGCGCTGTGGGTGCGGCCGAAGTCCGAGATCACGGACGAGCAGTACGTCGAGTTCTACAAGCACGTGGCGCACGACCTGGAGCCGCCGCTCGCCTGGACGCACAACCGCGTCGAGGGCCGCCAGGAGTACACGCAGCTCCTCTACATCCCCTCGAAGGCGCCGTTCGACCTGTGGGACCGCGAGCATCGCCACGGGCTCAAGCTCTACGTGCGGCGCGTGTTCATCATGGACGACGCCTCGCAGCTCCTGCCGGCGTACCTGCGCTTCGTGCGCGGGCTGGTCGATTCCAACGACCTGCCGCTCAACGTCTCGCGCGAGATCCTGCAGCAGAACCGCGACATCGAGGCGATCCGCGCGGGCTGCGTGAAGCGCGTGCTGGGGCTCCTCGAGGAGCTCGCCGCGAACCAGCCGGAGAAATACGCCGCGTTCTGGAAGGAGTTCGGGCGCGTGCTCAAGGAGGGCATCGCCGAGGATCCGGCGAACCGCGAGCGGATCGCGAAGCTGCTGCGCTTCTCCTCGACGCATGCGGATACGGAAGAGCAGGCGGTCTCCTTCGCCGACTACATCGCGCGGATGAAGGAAGGCCAGGACCGCATCTTCTACGTGACGGCCGACAGCTTCCGGGCCGCGCGCAACAGCCCGCACCTGGAGATTTTCCGCAAGCGCGGCATCGAGGTGCTGCTGCTGCACGAGCGCATCGACGAGTGGCTGGTGGCGAACCTCATCTCGTTCGAGGAGAAGCCCCTGGTGTCGGTCGCCCGCGGCGAGCTCGACCTCGGGCGCGTCGAGACGGAGGAGGAGAAGAAGCGCCAGGAGGAAGCGGCGGGCGAGAGCGGGGCGCTCGTGGAGAAGCTGAGGAGCGTGCTCGGCGCGCGCGTGAAGGACGTGCGCATCTCCACGAGGCTCACCGAATCGCCTTCGTGCCTGGTGGCGGACGAGCAGGACATCGGCGGCAACCTCGCGCGCATCCTCAAGGCCGCGGGCCAGCCGCTTCCCGAGTTCAAGCCGATCCTCGAGATCAACGCGTCGCACCCCATCGTGCGCCGCCTCGCGCCCGGGGACGAGCGTTTCGCCGACTGGGCGAACCTCCTGTTCGACCAGGCCCTGCTCGCCGAGGGCGGCCAGCTCGAGGATCCGGCCGAGTTCGTGAAGCGCAGCAACGAGCTGATGCTCTCCCTCTCCCTGCCATGAATCGCGCATACGCCGAGCAGGAACCCACCCGCGAGGAAGTCGACGCCCTTCCCGGCGCGACGGTCGTCGAGTTCGGCAGCCCCGGTTGCGGCTACTGCCGCGCCGCGCAGCCGCTCATCGCCGAAGCGTTCGCCGCGCACACGGGCGTGCGGCACATCAAGGTGCACGATGCCAGCGGCCGGCGCCTCGGCCGCTCGTTCCGCGTGAAGCTCTGGCCCACGCTCGTGTTCCTGCGCGACGGGCACGAGGTCGCGCGCGTGGTGCGTCCGGCCGAATCGGCTCCGATCACGGAGGCGCTCGACCAGATCGACGCCCAGGCGGCCTGAATGCAGCGCGGCCTCATCATCCTCGGCATCGCGATCGTCCTGGCGGGCGTGCTCTGGCCGTGGCTCTCGAAGCTGCCGTTCGGGCGCCTTCCGGGCGACATCCGCATCGAGGGCGAGCACGGCGGCTTCTTCTTCCCGATCACGACCTCGATCATCGTCTCGCTCGTGCTGTCGCTGATCCTCTGGATCTTCCGCCGCTGATCGGGCTGCGGCTCGCGGGACGCGCGTCTTTCATGCCGTCCTGCCGGGCGGTCGTTGTTGGTATAGTCGAAGGCGATTTTCCTTCGCACGGGAATGCCTCGTTGAAACGGAACACGCTCGCGGCCCTCGCGGCCGCCATCGGCCTTTCCACGATGTTCACCGCCGCCCAAGCCGCCTCGCCCGAACGCGCGAATTCCCGCGACGCGCATGCGCCGCGCAAGATCCGCATCGGGGTGATGGACGAGATCCCGCTTCCGGACGATCCCGTGCTCGAGGGCGCGGCGCTCCCGGTGGATGCGCGCGCCCGCGAGGTGGGCGCGCCTGCGCACCGCGCTTCCTGACGGACCGTGGCCGCCGCGCGGACGCTCGTCTGCACGGCCGGGGTCGCGATCGTCCTGCTTGCGTTCCCCGCGGCGGCCGCGGATGACGCCCCGCGCGCGAACGAAAAGGCGCACCAGCAGGGAAAGATCGAGGTCGCGCGCCCCAAGGGCTACGACGAGCGGCGCGAGTCCACCGCGGCGAAGATCGTCGTGGGCCGCGACGAGCTGCAGCGCTTCGGCGATGAGACGGTGGCCGATGTCCTCAGGCGCCTGCCCGGCGTGACGGTGAGCGCCGAGGGCGGCGTGGCGCTGCGCGGGCTGGGCGGCGGATACACGCAGGTCCTCCTCGACGGCCAGCCCATGCCGCCCGGCTTCTCGATCGAGTCGATCTCGCCGGACATGATCGAGCGCATCGAGATCTTCCGCGCGCCGACCGCCGAGCACAGCACGCAGGCCGTGGCGGGGACGATCAACATCGTGCTGCGCAAGTCGGCCTCGCACCTCGAGCGCTCGGCGAAGCTCTCCGCGGGCACGACGAACGGGCGCCCCTCGCTCAAGGCGGACGGGGAGATCGCCGGTCGCGCGGGCCCGCTCTCGTACACGGTCACCGCCTCTATCGCGCATGACGAGTACCGCAATTCCACGTTGGTCGAGCAGGTGGGGCGCGATGCGCTGGGCAACCTCACCTCGGTCGTCGTCACGCCCGAACCCTCGAGCGGCCGCACCGACTCCCTCTCGCTCGCGCCGCGGCTCGAGTGGAAGCTCGCGCCGGGCCACACGCTCGCGTGGGAGTCCTTCGCGCAGGCGAGCCGCTGGATGGGCTTCTTCCACGAGAACGCGCGCACGCTCGTGGGCGACCCGCCGCCGTATCCGCGCAACGAGCTCACGATCGACCAGCACAGCGCCGCGGCGCGCACTTCGCTCGCATGGTCGCGCGCGCTCGCCGAAGGCGCGAAGGTCGAGTCGAAGCTTTCGTACAACTACTACTGGCGCCACTACGAGACGCCGTGGGCCGCATACGACGACGCCGGCACGCATATCCTCGACCGCAACGTGCACGCGGTCGCCGATGTCGATGGGCTCGTGTGGACCGGCAAGTACACCGCGCCCTTCATGCCGGGCCACGCGCTCTCGTTCGGCTGGGACGGCAAGGCCGACCGCCGCGCCGAGGACCGCGTGCAGACCGACATCACCTTCGCCGGCGAGCCGCCGCTCGTGATCGACGAGTCGTACGACGCGCGCGTGCGCCAGCTCGCGCTGTACGGCCAGGACGAATGGGAATTCGCGCCGCGCGCCTCGGCCTACCTCGGGCTGCGCTGGGAAGGCCTCGAGACGCGCAGCGTCGGCAACGTGGTCGGGAAGGTGGCGAATCGCTCTTCGGTCTGGAGCCCGATCGTGCAGGCGCTGTGGAAGCTGCCGGGCACGGAGAAGGACCAGGTGCGCGCCGCGCTCGCGCGCAC
>DASUXK010000063.1:0-9952 GCA_036377935.1 Usitatibacter sp. | reverse complement strand
GACGTGCCCCGCGAAGTCGACGCCCGGCTCGCACGCCTCCTCGAGCAGGCCCGCGGTGGCGTGGATGAGCGCGTCGCCCTTCGCGAAGCCGCCGGTGTCGTTCAACCCGCGCATCTGGTCGACCTCGACGAACCACGCGGTGAACGGCACGTGGCGGGCGAGGAGCCGCTCGAGGTGCTCGTTGATCGGCACCTGTCCGGGCAGCAGCGTGAGCGGGTTGGTGTAGCGCGCCGCGAGCACGCGCGAGCTCTGCAGCGAGCGCATGACGTCGCGGCTCGCGCCCATGCCGAGATAGCGGCCGGCGGAGACGATCACGAAGCCGTCGGCGAAGCGCCGCGCGTCGGACTCGACGAGGATCGCGGTGAGCGCCGCGAGGTCGAGGCTCGCCTCGACCCGGATCGGCGCGCGGTCGGCGACCTCGATGCAGGGCCGCGCCGCGAGCGCCTCTCGCCCGGCGCTCGCCTGCGCGAAATCGAGCCATTCGCGCGAGACCACGCCCTCCACGCCTTGCGCTCCGACGAGGGGAATCGAGGCGAGCGCCGGGTTCGCCGCGAAGCGATCGAGGAGCGAGCCCAGCGGCGCGTCCGGCGCCGCCGGTTCCACCGCCCTCACGAAGTCGTGCGCGTGCGGCTCGGTGCCCGCGCGAAGCCGGGGCGTCGGCACGACGGGCACGCGTGCATCCTCGTTCGCGCGGCGCGCCTCCGGCGGCAGGACCGCCGAGGGATCCTCCGCGGGGTGCCCGATGAACCACCCCTGCCCGAACGCAATGCCGATGTCCTTCACCACCTTGAAGTCCGCGGCGTTCTCGATGCCCTCCGCGATCACCTGCGAGCCGGAGTTCTCCGCGATGTGCTGGATCGCCCGCAGGAACTGCACCTTCACGGCGTCGCCCGCGATGCCGGTGACGAAGTGCTTGTCCGCCTTCACGTATTCGGGGCGCAGCTCCGACCAGAGCCGCAGGCTCGAGAAGCCCTCGCCGAGGTCGTCGATCGCGATGCGGAAGCCCAGCGAGCGGTAGAGCATCAGCGCCTCGTGAACCTGCGCGAAGTCGGCGGTGGGATAGTCCTCCGTGAGCTCGATCACCACGCGATCGGCGGGAACGCCGACGCTCTCCATGTAGCGCGCGGCGCGCTCCTGGTCGTGGCGCCGCTGCACGATGAGCTGCGGGGAAACGTTGAGGAAGAGGCTGCCCTCGAGGCCGCTCGCGGCGAAGGCGGTGAGCATCTGGCGGATGCAGAGGAGGTTCAGCTCGATCGCGAGCCCCTCCTCCTCGGCGGCGGCGAAGAGCTCGGAGGGTGTCTGCAGCAGCGAGCCGCGCGGGCCGCGCACCAGCGCCTCGTAGCCGGCGATGCGACCCTCGCGGAAGCCGAAGATCGGCTGGAAGACGGTGGCGAGGCTGCGCTCCTCCAGCACGCGGTGCAATTGCCGCGACGCGTCCTGCCGATGCTGCGCCTGCGCCTTCACGTGGGCCTCGCCGATTGCGCACCCCGGGGGTGTCGTGATCGATGGGATGGGCGGGCGGTGCGCGGGTTCCCCCGAGCGCCGACCGACATGCCGATTATAGGATTCGCGCGCCCCGCCGCCCGCGCAATTCGGGATCCGCTGCGCGGCGATTCCGGCCCCGGAAACGACAAGCCCCGGCCTTGCGGGCCGGGGCTCGCGCAGGCAAGCGTCGCCGCCTACTCGCCGTAGAGCTTCTGCTTGAGCTCGCGGCGCTCCTGCGCCTCGATCGTGAGCGTGGCCGTCGGCCGCGCCAGCAGGCGCTGGATGCCGATCGGCTCGCCCGTCTCCTCGCAGAAGCCGTAGCTGCCGTCCTCGATGCGCGCGAGCGCCGCGTCGATCTTCTTCAGCAGCTTGCGCTCGCGGTCACGGGTGCGAAGCTCGAGCGCGTGCTCTTCCTCGAGCGTGGCGCGGTCGGCGGGATCCGGCGCGAACGAAAGCTCGCGCAGGTGCTCGGTCGTGGCGCCCGCGTTCTCCCGGAGCTCGCGTTGCAGCTCGAGCAGCCTCTCGCGGAAGAAGTTGAGCTGCGCCGCGTTCATGTACTCCGACTTCGGCATCTTGACGATTTCCGCCTCGGTCAGTTTCTTCGCTTTCGCCATTGTTCCTCTCAGATGGGCCCTTGGAAATCCGGGGGGTCCGGGCCACCAAAAGCCCGTCATTTTAGCCTACGGAGGGGGGCCGGATCAAACGAATACGGCCCATGGGACAGTGGGCCCGGCGATTCATTCCGGGGAGGGAAATGCCGGAACACCTACCGGAAAATCAAGGGCTTGCGGCTCGAGACCGCGGGAAAACGGCGCGTCGGGGAAGGACGCCCGTGGGAGGTGCGGCGCCGGCGCGTCGGCGGCCGGAGGGGACGGCCGTCGGCGCCGGGCGGATTCGCAGGGAAGGCGGTGCGGGGCGGGCCTCAGCGACCCGTGGCGGCGGTGAGCGGCGTTCCCGGCATGTGGCCCATGCGCGCCCGCTCGTAGGCTTCGGCGCTCATGATCGACACCTCGCCCGAATGCTGCTTGCGCGCGATGTTGCTGCCGGTGATGTAGGTGCGCTCGGCGCGCGGCTCGGCCTGGGCGGAAGGGTCGAGGGCGCAGCCGGGGATGGCGGCGCAGGAGGCGAGCACGGCGAGCAGGAAGGCGTTCTTCTTCATTCGGGCGTCCTCCGTGGAAGTTGCAGGCGCAATCATAGCCGCGGCGGCCGTTCAGGCATAGCGCCGCGCATCCTCGATCACCTTGCCGTCGTTGGGCAGCGACCCCGGCGCGCGCCACGCGATCGTGCCGCGCAGCTTCATCACCTCGCGCAGGGTCGCCTCGAGAGCCTGGCCGAGCCCCGCCTCGCCCCCCTCGCCTTCGACGTGCAGCGTCATCCGGTCCTCGCCCGCCTCGTTCTCCACGACGAGGCGCCCGCGCGCGAGACCATGGCGGCGCAGCACTTCGGCCACCTGTTGCGGATGCACGAACATGCCGCGCACCTTCGTCGCCTGGTCGGCGCGCCCCATCCAGCCGCGGATGCGCGCGTTGGTTCGCCCGCAGGGGCTCGCGCCGGGCAGGATCGCCGAGAGGTCGCCGGTGGCGAAGCGCACCAGCGGGTAGTCGGGATTGAACGGCGTCACCACGACCTCGCCCACCTCGCCCTCGGCCACCGGGTCGCCGGTTCCCGGCCGCACGATCTCCACGATCATCTCCTCGTTCACCACGAGCCCTTCGCGCGCGGCCGTCTCGTACGCGACCATGCCGAGGTCCGCCGTGCCGTAGGCCTGGAACGCCTCGATGCGCCGCTCCGCGAGGAAGGCGCGCACCGGCGGCAGGAAGGCCTCGCCCGAGACGAGCGCGCGGCGGATCGAACCTGATGCGAGGCGCAGCTCGTCGCACTTCTCGAGGATCAGCTTGAGGAAGGACGGCGTCCCCACGTAGCCCGAGGGCGCGAGCTGCGCGATCGCGAGCGCCTGCATCTCGGTCTGGCCCACGCCGCCGGGGATCACCGCGCAGCCGAGGTGGTGCAGCCCCGTCTCCATCATGCTGCCCGCCGGCGTGAGGTGGTAGGAGAAGCAGTTGAGCGCCACGTCGCCCGCGCGAAAGCCCGCGGCGAAGAGCGTGCGCGCGGTATGCCAGTAGTCGCCGCGCCGGCCCTCGGGATCGAAGATCGGCCCGGGCGACATGAAGATGCGGGCGAGGCCCGAGGGGGCGGTCGCGTTGAGCCCGCCGAACGGAGGGCGCGACTTCTGCAGCTCCACGAGCTCCGACTTGCGCGTGACCGGCAGGCGCGCGAGCGCCGCGCGCGAATCGACCTCGCGCGGATCCACGGCGGCGAGGACCTGCGCGTAATGGGGGCTGCGCTCCCGGGCGAGCGCGAGCTGGCCGGGAAGCCGCGCGAAGAGGTCGCGCTCGCGCGCCCGCGGATCGCGCGTCTCCAGCGCGTCGTAGAACTCGCCCGCCGCCATCACGCGAGCCAGCGCTTGCGGCGGCGGTAGTGCTTCACCTCGCGGAAGCTGCGCCGCCCGCCGCTCGAGATGCCGAGGTAGAACTCCTTCACGTCCTCGTTGCCCGAGAGCGATTCGGCGCTGCCCTCCATCACCACGCGGCCGTTCTCGAGGATGTAGCCGAAGTCGGCGAAGCGCAGCGCCACCATGGTGTTCTGCTCGGCGAGGAGGAAGCTCACCCGCTCCGCCGTGTTGAGGTTGCGCACGATCTCGAAGATCTCCTCGACGATCTGCGGCGCGAGCCCCATGGAGGGCTCGTCGAGGAGGATCATGCGCGGGCGCGCCATGAGCGCGCGGCCGATCGCCGTCATCTGCTGCTCGCCGCCCGAGGTGAAGCCGGCGAGCGAGGAGCGCCGCTGCTTCAGGCGCGGGAAGAATCCGTACACCTTCTCGAGGTCGGCGCGGATCTCGGAGCGCGGCGCCCTGCGGCTGTAGGCGCCGGTGAGCAGGTTCTCCTCGACGGTGAGGTGGCCGAAGCAATGCCGCCCCTCCATCACCTGGATCACGCCGCGCTTCACGAGCCCGGCCGGATCGAGCCGGTCGACGCGCTCGCCCGCGAAGCGGATGGAGCCCTTGGTCACCTCGCCGCGCTCGGCCGCGAGCAGGTTCGAGACGGCCTTGAGCGTGGTCGTCTTGCCCGCGCCGTTGGCCCCGAGGAGGGCGACGACGCCCCCCTCGGGAACCCGCAGCGAGACGCCCTTCAGCACCAGGATCACGTGGTTGTAGATGACCTCGATGCCGTTCACGTCGAGCAGCGGGATCGCCGCTTCGGCGTCGTTCGGGGCCTTCTCCACGCTCGCCAGCGCCGCGTTCACGTGCCTACTTCTCCTTCGAGCAATCCACCGGCTTGATGCCCTTCTCCTGCGCGTACTTCTTCGCGGAGGCCTCGACCATCGGGCGCAGGAGCTTGTAGTCCGCCGTGTACATGCCGGACGTATAGCTCCAGCTCGAGCCGTCCCACGTGTGGATGCGGGCCGAGTGCGCGCCGCCATGGTCCGAGCACGAGGTGTGGAAGGGCACCAGCATCCCCTCCGCGCCCAGCTGCTTCACCCGGTTCGCGTCGATGCTCAGGTGCTCGGCGCCCCAGCGCACCTGGTCGCCGGTCATCACGCCCTTGCCGAAGTGCTTCATCGCGGCGCGGATCGACTCGACCGTGAGCATCGCCGAGAGCAGGCCCCGGTTGTAGAGCACCTGGCCCACTTCCTTGCGGTCGGAGGCCGTGCCCTTGCCCTTGTCGTACAGGTACTTCATCACGTCCTTGTGGATCGGCCGGTCGTTCTCCGACGAGTGGCCCAGGGCGAGCGCGTTGTACCCCTTGGCCGCCTGCTCCGCGGGCAGCACGTCGGGCTCGGCGCCGGACCACCACACCCCGTACATCTGCAGGCGCGGATAGGCCACCGCGATCGCTTCCTTGATGGCGGTGGAGTTCATCACGCCCCAGCCCCACAGGAAGACGTAGTTCGGCCGCTGCTGGCGGATCTGCAGCCACGTGGCCTTCTGCTCCACGCCCGGGTGCGTCACCGGCAGCAGCATGAGCTGGAAGCCCTCCTTCTTCGCGAGCGCCTCGAGCACCGGGATCGGCTCCTTGCCGTACGGCGAGTCGTGGTAGACGAGCGCGATCTTCTTGCCCTTGAGGCTGCCGTGCTCCTTCTTCTTCACGTGCTGCACGAGGATGTCGGCGCCGTCCCAGTACGTGCCCATCATCGGGAAGTTCCAGCGGAAGACGCTGCCGTCCACCGAGTCCGCGCGGCCGTAGCCCGCGGTGATGAGCACGATGTGGTCGCCAGGCGCCTTCTCGGTGAGCGCGTAGGTGATGCCGGTGGACAGCGGGCTGAACGCGACCGGCTTCTTGCTCTTCAGCCGCTCGTAGCACTCCACGCCGCGATCCGTCGCGTAGCCCGTCTCGCATTCCTCGTACGCGATCTTCACGCCGTCGATGCCGCCGTCGCGCTCGTTCACGAGCTTGAGGTAGTCCACGAAGCCGTCGGCCCACGGCACGCCGTTCGGCGCGTAGGGGCCGGTGCGGTACACGAGGACCGGCACGAAGATCTCCCCGGCCTGCGCGAGGGCGTCCGCCGCCGCCACGAGGCCGCCTGCCGCGGCGAGCGCCAGCGCCGCCGCCTTGATGCGCCATCCGTTCTTCATCTCATCCTCCTCTGCGTTGGGTGCTTCAATGGGGGAACGGCCACAGGCGAAGCTTCTCCTTGCCGATCGCCCAGAGGCGCGCGAGTCCGCGCGGCTCGGCGATCAGGAAGAACACGATGAGCGCCCCGAACACCATCAGCTCGATCTCCGAGATCGTGGCGGTCGACAGCGGGATGCCGAGGCGCGTGGGGAGCTGGTTCAGCGCGATGGGCAGGATCACGATGAAGGCGGCGCCGAGGAAGGAGCCGAGGATCGAGCCCAGCCCGCCGATGATCACCATGAAGAGCAGCTCGAAGGAGCGGTTCACGTCGAAGGCGAGCGGCTCCCACGCGCCGAGGTAGATGAAGCCCCAGAGCGCGCCGGCGAGCCCGACATAGAACGAGCTCACGGCGAAGGCGGTGAGCTTGGCGTGCAGCGGGCGGATGCCGATCACCTCGGCCGCGACGTCCATGTCGCGCGTCGCCATCCACGAGCGCCCGATCGCCCCGCGCGTGAGGTTCTTCGCGAGCAGCGCGAAGACGCACACGATCGCGAGCACGAAGAGGTACTTCTCCACCGGACCCTGGATGGTGTGCCCGAAGACCACCAGGGGCGGAGCCGCGACGGAGCCCGACGACGAATAGTTCGTGAACCAGCCCACGCGCGCGAACATCCAGTCGAGGAAGAACTGCGCGGCGAGCGTCGTCACCGCGAGGTAGAAGCCCTTGATGCGCAGGCTGGGGATGCCGAAGAGCGCGCCCACCACGGTCGAGCACAGCCCCGCGAGGACGAAGACCACCAGGAGGTTCAGGTCCGGCAGGCGCACCGCGAGGTTGTACGCGGCGTACGCGCCCACCGCCATGAAGCCGCCCGTGCCGAGCGAGAGCTGGCCGCAATAGCCGACGAGGATGTTCAGCCCCAGCGCCGCGAGCGAGAGGATGAGGAACGGGGTGAGGATCGCGCGGAAGAGATAGTCGCTCGCGAGCAGCGGCACGCCGACGAAGGCGAAGACGAGGAACGCGATCACGAACACCCGGTCCTGCAGGATCGGGAAGAGCTGCTGGTCCGACGCGTACGTCGTCTTGAACTGGCCGGTCTCGCGGTAGATCACGAAATCACCGCCATCCCCGCGGAGGCGGGGATCCATGGATTCCCGGCGGCCCGGGAATGACGAACCTCAAACGCGGTCAATGTGCTTCTCCCCGAACAGGCCCTCGGGACGGACGAGCAGGAACACGAGCGCCAGCACGTAGGCGAACCAGTTCTCGATCCCGCCGCCGAGCGACGGGCCCAGGTACACCTCGGAGAGCTTCTCGCCGAGGCCGATGAGCAGCCCTCCCACGATGGCGCCGGGGATCGACGTGAAGCCGCCGAGGATCACGACGGGCAGCGCCTTCAGGGCGATCAGCTGCAGCGAGAACTGCACGCCGAGCTTGGAGCCCCACACCACCCCGGCGACCAGCGCCACGAGCCCCGCGACGCTCCACACGATCACCCAGATGCGGTTCAGCGGGATGCCGATCGATTGCGCGGCCTGGTGGTCGTCGGCCACGGCCCGCAGCGCGCGCCCCGTGGACGTCTTCTGGAAGAACACCGCGAGCGCGGCGACGAGCAGGCCCGCGATCACCGCGGCGATCACGTCCTCGCTGCTCACGAGGATGCCGCCCTCGAACATCTTGTCGAGGATGATCTTCGGCTCCTTGGGCATGCCCACGTCCAGGGTGTAGACGTCCGCGCCCCACACGAGCTGGCCGAAGCCGTTGAGGAAATACGCGACGCCGAGGGTCGCCATGAAGAGCACGATGCCCTCCTGGTTCACGAGGGGCCGCAGCACCAGCCGCTCGATGAGCCAGGCGAGCGCGATCATGACGACCAGCACGACCGCGAGCGCGACCACGAACGGCATCTTCTCCATCAGGCGCACCAGCGTGAGCGCCGCGAAAAGCACCATCGCGCCCTGCGCGAAGTTGAAGACGCCCGAGGCCTTGAAGATGAGCACCAGCCCGAGCGCCACCAGCGAGTAGAGCACGCCCGACATGAGGCCGCCGATCACGATCTCGAGCCACTGCGGGAAGCGCACGCCCTGGAAGAGCATCGGCGAGACGGCGCCGAAGGCGAGCAGCGCGAGGAAAGCGAGGGTGAGGTTGCGGGCCGAGGCGCTCAATGCCGCACCCCCAGGTACGCGTCGATCACCGCCTGGCTGGTGCGCACCTCGCCGGGCGTGCCGTCGGCGATCTTGCGCCCGTAGTCGAGCACCACCACGCGGTCCGACAGGTCCATCACCACGCCCATGTCGTGCTCGATCAGCACGATCGTCGTGCCGAACTCGTCGTTCACGTCGAGGATGAAGCGCGACATGTCCTGCTTCTCCTCGATGTTCATGCCCGCCATGGGCTCGTCGAGGAGCAGCACCTTCGGCTCCGCGGCGAGCGCGCGGCCGAGGTCCACCCGCTTCTGCAGGCCGTAGGGCAGGCGCCCCACGACGGCCTTCCTCACGTGCGGGATCTCGAGGAAGTCGATGATCTCCTCGACGCGCTTGCGGTGCTCGATCTCCTCGGCGAGCGCGGGTCCGACCCGCAGCGCCTGCAGGAAGAGGTTCGACTTCATCATGAGGTTGCGCCCGGCGAGGATGTTCTCGAGCACCGTCATGCCCTTGAAGAGCGCGAGGCTCTGGAAGGTGCGCGCGATGCCGAGGGCCGCGGCGCGATGCGGCTCCATGTGCGCGCGGCTCTCGCCGCGGAACGTGATGCGGCCCTGCTGCGGCCGGTAGACGCCGTTGATCACGTTGAGGAGCGAGCTCTTGCCCGCGCCGTTGGGGCCGATGATCGCGCGGATCTCGTGCTCGCGCACGTCGAAGCTCACGTCGGAGAGCGCCTTCACGCCGCCGAAGGCGAGCGAGATGCCGTCCAGCGCGAGGATCGGCTCGCCGATCGTGCGCCGCACCTCGCCCGGCTCGAGCTCGCGCAGGTTCACGCCGCCGCCTTCGCCGCCGCGGGCGCGAACGTCTTCGCCGGGACCACGTGCAGCTCCGCGCGCACCGTGCCGGTGCGCCCGTCCTCGAAGCGCACCTGCGCCTCGACCGCGCAGCGCTCGGCCCCGCCGTCCAACGCCTGCACGATGGCGGCGTACTTCTCGGCGATGAAGCGCCGCCGCACCTTGCGCGTGCGCGTGAGCTCGCCGTCGTCGGCGTCGAGCTCCTTGTGCAGGATCACGAAGCGGTGGATCTGGCTGCCGGACAGGCGCGGGTCGCGCGCGAGGTCCGCGTTCACCTTCTCCACGCAACCGCGGATGAGCTCGACGACCTGCGGCTTGGCCGCGAGGTCCGTGTAGCCCGAGTACGGGATGCCGCGGCGCTCCGCCCAGTCGCCCACCGCCTGCACGTCGATGTTGATCATCGCGGTGGCGTGCGGGCGGCCATCGCCGAACGCGACCGCCTCCTTGATGTGCGGGAAGAACTTGAGCTTGTTCTCGAGGTACTTCGGCGCGAAGAGCGTGCCATCGGAGAGCTTGCCCACGTCCTTCGCGCGATCGATGATGCGCAGGTGCCCGCTCTCGTCGAAGTAGCCCGCGTCGCCGGTGTGGAACCAGCCCTCGGCGTCCTTCGCCTCGCGGGTGGCCTGCTCGTCCTTGTAGTACTCGCGGAAGAGGCCCGGGCAGCGCAGCACGATCTCGCCGCTCTCCAGCACCTTCACCTCGACGCCCTTCATCGGCGGACCGACGGTATCCGGCTTCACCGTGCCGTTGGGCTGCACGCAGACCATCACCGAGGTCTCGGTCGACCCGTAGAGCTGCTTGAGGTTGATGCCGAGCGAGCGGTAGAAGACGAAGAGGTCCGGGCCGATCGCCTCGCCCGCC
>DASUXK010000062.1:0-4505 GCA_036377935.1 Usitatibacter sp. | reverse complement strand
CGGGCGCGGACGGCGCTTGTCGATGATGGCCAGCTCCGCGTCGTCGAGGCGCTTGGCGATCGCGCGGGCGCGCACCACGCCGCCGACGTCGGGGCTGACCACGATCAGGTTCTCGTGCGTCTGGCGCCAGATGTCGCCGAGCAGCACCGGTGAGCTGTAGACGTTGTCCACCGGGATGTCGAAGAAGCCCTGGATCTGGTCGGCGTGCAGGTCCATGGTCAGCACGCGGTCGGCGCCGCACTTGCCGATCATGTTGGCGACGACCTTGGCCGAGATCGCGACGCGCGCGCTGCGCGGGCGCCGGTCCTGCCGGGCATAGCCGAAGTACGGGATCGCGGCCGTGATGCGCGCGGCGCTCGAGCGGCGCAGCGCATCGACCATGATCATCGTCTCCATCAGGTGGTCGTTGGTCGGCGCGCAGGTCGACTGGAGCACGAACACGTCCTTGCCGCGCACGTTCTCCAGCAGCTCGACCATCACCTCGCCGTCGCTGAAGCGCGAGACCGTGGCCTTGCCGAGCTGGATGTTCAGGTGCTTCGCCACCTTCTGCGCGAGCTTGGGGTTGGCGTTCCCCGTGAACACCATCAGGTTGTCGAAGGCCATGCTCTACGCTCGTGAGTGAAAGGGGCAGGGGAGGAAGGATTCGAACCCTCGAATGCCGGAATCAAAATCCGGTGCCTTAACCAACTTGGCGACTCCCCTACGGCCGCGCCATGCGCCGGCGCGGTTGCTCAAGCTCCTGTGCGCAGGGGGTGATGCGAGAGTCCCTGCGCGACGAATCCGTCCATCCCGGCGGGCCGCGCGTCCAGCACGCGCCGCGCCTCGGCGCGGCTTTCGTAAGCCGCGAAAACGCAGCCGCCCGATCCGGTCACCCGCGCATCGCCGCGCCCTCGAAGCCACTCGAGGTGCTCGCGAACCGCGGGGTATTTCCGCGTGACGACGGGTTCGAGATCGTTGTGGAAACGCCCCCGCGCCGCCGGCGCCGAAAAGTCTTCCATTTTAAGGGGTTCGGTATCCCGGGTCAATTCAGGCGACCCGAAGATGGACGCGGTCGGCACCGCCACGGGCGGCACCAGGACCACGTACCACCGCGGCGGGACGTCGATCGGCGCGATCCGCTCGCCGATGCCCTCCACCCACGCGGGCCGGCCGAAGAGGAAGAACGGCACGTCGGCGCCCAGGCGCGCGCCGAGCCCGGCCAGCGCTTCCGCGCCGAGGTTCGTCGCCCACAGGCGGTCGAGGGCCATCAGCACGGTGGCCGCGTCGGAGCTTCCGCCGCCGAGCCCGCCGCCCATGGGAATGCGCTTCTCGATCTCGATGTCCGCGCCCATCGGCGTGCCCGTGAGCTCCTTGAGCGCGTGCGCCGCTCGCACCGTGAGATCCTGCTCCGACGGCACGCCCGGCACTTCGTTCACGCGGCGGATCCCCCCATCGGATCGCACGCGCAGGCGCAGCGTGTCGCAGCGATCGACCAGCACGAAGACGCTCTGCAGCAGGTGGTAGCCGTCCGCGCGTCGTCCCACCACGTGGAGGAAGAGGTTGAGCTTCGCCGGCGCGGGGTAGTCCGGTCCGGGAAGCGTCACGTCATTCCTCCAGCGCGCGATAGCCGTCGACGACGAGGCGCACGACCGTATCGTCCTTGCGCACGGTGATCCGCTTGGCGAGGCGGACCGCACCGGCGGGCTGCGTCTCGTCGATGCGGAAGCTCCATCCGTCGGGGAGGTGGGCCGGCGCCTCGCCGTGCAGGCACTGCGCGAGCCAGTCCGGGTCGAGCGCCACGCCGAGCGCGCGGCGCGTGAGCGCCTCGAAGCTCGGGGCTTCCTCCGGCTCGCCGCCCCCCTGCGTGAGGGTCGCTCCCGAAGGGGTCGACTCGATCCGCGCGACCTCGTTGCCCAGCGGCGAGGCGATCACCCACGTATCGGTGCGTCCGCGGCGCGTCCAGCGCAGCTGCGCGATCTCGCTGCGGTCGCCCTCGCGCACCGCGAGCCGGCCCGTCATCTCGAAGGACGCGGGAACGGCGGTGAGCGAGGGAAACGCCGGCTCGGTCGGGGGAAGGGCGGCGCAGGCGGCGAGGAGCAGCGCCCCGGCCGCGGCGGCGAAACGCGCGATCACGGGACGCGCGTCAGTTGCGGTACTTCTGGATCACCGCGAGCAGCGACTCGTGGTTCGGATTCTCCGAAAGCGCCGTCTGCCAGATCTTGCGCGCCTGCTCGTGCTGGCCGCTCTTCCAGAGGACCTCGCCCAGGTGCGCGGCGATCTCCGGATCGGGCCGCGCCGAATAGGCCTGCTGCAGCTGCTTGAGCGCCTGCTGCACGTGGCCCAGGCGGTACTCGACCCAGCCCATGCTGTCCATGATGAACGGGTCGTCGGGCAGGAGCTTGTAGGCCTTGTCGATGAGCTGCTTCGCTTCCTGCAGCCGGTCGGTCTTCTCGGCGAGCGTGTAGCCGAGCGCGTTGTACGCGTGCGCGTAGTCGGGCTTCATCTCGATGACGCGCTTGAGGTCCGCCTCCATCACGTCGAGCTTGTCGATGCGCTCGGCGGCCATCGCGCGGTCGTAGAGCAGCTCGTAGGAATCCGGGTATTTCGCGACCGCCTGGGAGAGCATGTCGTACGTCTCGTCCCATTGCTTCGCGTCGCGCAGCAGCTGCGCCTCCACCTGGATGATCTGGATGCGGTCCTCGGTGGAGCGCGGCGCGATCTTGTGCAGGTACTCGCGGCCCGCGGCGAGGCCCTGCTGGCGCCCGATGAGCGTGGCGATCTTGAGCTGGGCGCGCACCCAGTCCGCGGAGTCGACCCGCTTGTACCAGTCGATCGCCTCGTCGTAGCGCTTGAGGCCCTCCGCCGCCTGGCCCATGCCGAGGTAGATCGCGGCGGGCTCGCGATAGTTGAGCTTGAGCGCGCGGGTGAACGACGTCTGCGCGTCCGCATAGTCCTCGAGCTGCAGCGAGAGCAGGCCGATCGCGTACACGGCCTGCGCGTCGTTGTGCGCGATCCGGTCGACCTCGCGGAACTGCTCGCGCGCCTCGACGAGCTTCCTCTGCGAGGCGAGCTCGCGGCCGAGCTGCATGCGCACCTCGACGGAATCCGGATGGTCCTGCACGAACGCCTGGTAGAAGGGCACCACCTGCGAGGCATCCACGCGCCGCAGCACCTGCGCCTTGAGGATCGCGGCGGGCTCCCAGCCGGGCTTCGCGGCGAGGGCGGCATCGGCCTCGCTCGAGGCGACGTCGTTGCGGCCGGCGATGAGCGCCGCCACGCCGTTGGCGTAGCGCGCCTCCCCCATCGCCTCGTAGGGACGGGTCGCGGCCTGGGTCGCGTCGAGCACCGCGGGCTTGTCGGGAAACTTGGCGAAGAGGTGGGAAAGCTGCATCAGGACGCCCGCGCGATCGGTGCTCTTCGCGAGGATGGTCTCGATGAGGCCCTGCGCTTTCTTCAGGTCGCCGTCGTTGGCGAGCAGCGCGGCCATGATCTCGCGCGCGAGCGTGGACTCCGGGTCCAGCTCGAGGAGCAGCGTGGCGCTCTCCAGGGCCGGCCCGAATTCGCGCGCCTTGATCGCGGTTTCCACCGCGCGCCGCGCGATCGCGGGGTCGCGCATCTGCTTCGCCAGGCGCTGGTAGATGGCGAGCGCGCCGTCGATGTCGCCGCGCTGGGCCGCGAACTCCGCGACCAGGTACTCGTACATCGCGTCCGAGCGGGCGGCGTCGTTCGCCATCGCATCGTCCGCCGCCGCCTGCGCCATCGCCGGGCCCGCGACCGAGATCGCGAGCGCCGCCAGAACCGCGCTCCACCGCTTGTTCAACGCCATCGTTGCATGCTCCTGCCCCGCGCCTATGCGCGCGCCGGCAACTATCATAGAACGATTCGGCGCCTTTCGACGCAGCCTGTAGGCGCATGCCCCGGGCGGGTGTAGGACGCGGCCGGACACGTATAATCGGGTGTGGAAAGTGCTTGAATTTCCAAGCGATCGCCGACATGCCGGAGCTGCCTGAAGTCGAGACCACGCGGCGCGGATTGCTGCCCCACGTGGTGGGACGCCGCATCCGGTCGGTGGTCGTGCGCAATCCCAGCCTGCGCTGGCCCGTCCCGCGGGACCTGCCGCGCCGGCTGGAAGGCGAGGAGGTCCTGGGCTTGCGGCGACGCGGCAAGTACCTCGTCTTCGATTGCCGCCACGGCCATCTCCTCGTCCACCTCGGCATGTCCGGGCGGTTGAGCCTCGTGGCCGACGGGTCGCCGCCCCGCGCGCACGACCACATCGACGTGCGTTTCGAGGGGACGCGCTCGCTGCGCCTCACGGATCCGCGCCGCTTCGGCGCGATGCTGTGGATCGCGGGAAAGGCCGAGGACCATGTCCTGTTGCGCGGCCTGGGCCTCGAGCCGCTCGATCCCGCCTTCGACGGAAAGGCCCTGCACGAGGCGGCGCGCGGCCGCCGCGTGGCGGTGAAGCAGTTCCTGATGGACTCGCGCGTGGTCACGGGCGTGGGCAACATCTACGCCTCCGAGGCGCT
>DASUXK010000061.1:0-3185 GCA_036377935.1 Usitatibacter sp. | reverse complement strand
CGACCCGGCGGCCGATTACCCCGCGGCGGTGCTGGGCCTCGGCGCCACCGTCAACACGAACCAGCGCCAGATCGCGGCCGACGACTTCTTCAAGGGACTCTTCGAGACGGCGCTCGCCCCCGGCGAGCTGATCGTCTCGGTGACCTTCCCGGTGCCGAAGAAGGCGGCGTACGAGAAGTTCCGCAATCCCGCCTCGCGCTTCGCGCTGGTGGGCGTCTTCGTCGCGCAGTCGGCGCAGGGCCCGCGCGTCGCGGTGACGGGCGCCGGATCGCGCGGCGTCTTCCGGGTGAAGGCCATGGAGCAGGCGCTCGCGCGCGACTGGTCGCCGAAGGCGATCGAGCCGGTCACGGTGCCGGCATCGGAGCTGCAGTCGGACCTGCACGCGAGCGCCGAGTACCGCGCGCACCTCGTGAACGTGCTCGCCCGGCGCGCCGTCGCCGCGGCTTGACGCCGCCGCGGGGCCGGACTCCAATTCCACGCATGCCCGCGGAGCCCGGCCCCCTCGCCTCGATCGAAAGCGCGCAGGCGCTCCTCGCCGCCGCCGACTACGTCGCCGACCGGCGCCTCGCCACGACCGTCTTCCTCGCGCTGCGCCTCGGCCGCCCGCTCTTCCTCGAGGGCGAGGCGGGCGTGGGCAAGACGGAGCTCGCCAAGGCGCTCGCGTCGGGCCTCGGGCGCGAGCTGATCCGCCTGCAGTGCTACGAGGGGCTCGATGTCTCGAGCGCCGTGTACGAGTGGAACGTGCAGCGCCAGATGATCGCGATCCGCCTGGCCGAGGCATCGGGCCGCGCACGCGAGGCCTCCATCGAGCGCGATCTCTTCTCCCCGGAGTACCTCGTGAAGCGGCCGATCCTGCGCGCGCTCGAGACGCCCGCGGGCGCCGAGCCGCCGGTGCTCCTCATCGACGAGCTGGACCGCGCCGACGAGCCGTTCGAGGCTTACCTCCTCGAGGTGCTCTCGGATTTCCAGGTGACGATCCCGGAGCTGGGCACCGTGCGCGCCGAGCATCCGCCGCTCGTCGTGATCACCTCGAACCGCACCCGCGAGATCCACGACGCGGTGAAGCGCCGCTGCCTCTACCACTGGGTCGATTACCCCGGCGCGGAGCGCGAGCTGGAGATCCTGCGCCGCAAGGCGCCGGGCGCGGCCGAATCGCTCTCCCGCGAGGTGGTCGCCTTCGTGCAGCGCCTGCGCACGATGGACCTCTACAAGGCGCCGGGCGTGGCCGAGACGATCGACTGGACGCGCTCGCTGCTGCTCCTCGACGCGATCACGCTCGATCCGCAGTCCGTGAGCGACACGCTGGGCGCGCTGCTCAAGTACCAGGACGACCTCGCGCGGCTGCCGGCCGAGGCGATTCCCGCGCTGGTCGAGGACGCGAAGGCGCGCGCCGCCGCATGATGCCGCTCACCGCCTTCGCGCTGCCGCGCCGCACGGGGCGCCTCGCCGGCAACGTCGTGCATTTCGCGCGCGTGCTGAGGACCGCGGGAATTCCGATCGGCACCGACAAGGTGATGGACGCGGTGCGCGTGCTGCCCGAGGCGGGCCTCGAGCGGCGCGAGGATTGGCACGACACGCTCGCCGCGCTCTTCGTCACGCGCCGCGAGCAGCAGCCGCTCTTCGACGAGGCGTTCGAGCGCTTCTGGCGCGACCCGGCGATCGAGGAGCGCGTGCGCGCCCTGCTGCTGCCGAAGGTCGAGGGCCGCACGCCGCGCGACGCGAGCGGCGGGCGCCTCGCCGAGGCGCTCTATCCGGCCCGCGAGGATCGCCGCCGCGAGCTCGAGGCGCCGCCCGAGGTGACGGTCGACGCGACGCTCACGTTCTCCGCCGGCGAGCGGCTGCGCACGATGGATTTCGAGCGCATGTCGGGCGAGGAATGGGCCGCGGCGCGCCGCATCGTGGCGAGCCTGCGGCTTCCCGTCCCCGAGGTGCGCACGCGCCGCTTCGCGCCCTCGCGGCGCGGGCGCGCGGTCGACCTCGCGGCGACGATGCGGCTCATGGCGCGACGCGGCGGCGAGATCGGCGCCGTGGTGCGGCGCGAGCCGCGCCGGCGTCCCCCGCCGCTCGTCGTGCTGTGCGACATCTCCGGTTCCATGCACCGCTACACGCGCATGTTCCTGCACTTCCTGCACGCGCTCACGCGGGACCGCCAACGCGTCTCGACGTTCGTCTTCGGCACGCGGCTCACGAACGTCACCCGGCCGTTGCGCGACCGCGACGTGGACGAGGCGCTCGCCAAGGTGGGCGCGGCGGTGCAGGACTGGGCGGGCGGAACGCGCATCGGCGCGTGCCTGCGCGAGTTCAACTTCCGCTGGGCGCGGCGCCTCCTCGGCCAGAACGCCTGCGTGCTCCTCGTCACCGACGGCCTGGACCGCGACGATGCCGGCACGCTCGAAGCCGAGATGGACCGGCTGCACCGCTCGTGCCGCCGGCTCGTGTGGCTGAACCCCCTGCTGCGCTACGATGGATTCGAGCCGCGCGCCTCGGGCATCGCGGCCATGCTTCCCCACGTCGACCGGTTCCTTCCCATGCACAACCTCGAATCGCTGCGCGGCCTCGCCGCGTCGCTCGCCCGCTGACCATGGAGCTCAAGGGCGAGCGCCTCCTGCCCGTGGACCGCGCCACCGCGTGGACCGCGCTGAACGATCCCGAGCGCCTCGAGGCCGCGATCCCCGGCTGCGAGGCGATGGAGCGCACGGGAGACAACGAATACCGCGTGGAGGTCGTCGCGGCGCTGGGTCCGGTGCGCGCGAAGTTCCGCGGCAAGCTGCGCGTGGAAGACATCGTCGCGCCCGAAAGCTACCGCCTGGGCTTCGAGGGCGAGGGCGGCGCGGCAGGCTTCGCCAAGGGCGGCGCCGACGTGCGGCTCACCGAGGAGGGAACGTCCACGCGCGTCTCCTACTCCGTCGCGGCGCAGGTGGGCGGGAAGATCGCGCAGCTCGGCAGCCGGCTGATCGATTCGGCGGCGCTCAAGCTCGCCGACGATTTCTTCGCCGCCTTCGAGCGCCAGCTCGCCCCGCCGCGCGCGGCCCACGAGGAGACGGTGCTCGAGGAGCTGGAATCGAGCTTCGTGCTGCACGACCCGCGCACCTGGAACTGGGTCGCGTGGGTGGTGCTGCTCGCGATCGTGGTGGTGCTCGCCGCGCTGCTCGTGCGCTGAGGCCCGCGCGGCGCCGCGCTCAGCC
>DASUXK010000060.1:0-2981 GCA_036377935.1 Usitatibacter sp. | reverse complement strand
GGAGCGAAGGCTCCGGCGATCGCGAGCGCCGCGATCGCCTTACCAGAGGTGCCAGTTGCCCGTCGCCAGAATCCAGGTTGCCAGAGTGCCATTGGTCGTTGCGTGCGAGAGGATGGGAATCCAGAGGTTCCGGGTGCGCATGTAAAGCCCGGCGTACGCCGCGCCGGCGATAAGCCCCGCGAACCACATCGAATGTTCGGAGGCGAACAGCGCGCAGGATAACCCAAAGGCCAGCATGCTTGCAGCCCGCGGATCCTTCGCGAGGAAATCGCGGCGATCGATCCATCGCATCAGGAACGACCGCCAGAACAGCTCCTCCATCACCGGCACGGCGAGCGCGAGGCCGAAAACCCGCGCCGCGACGAGCGCGGTATCGATGCTGCCGTCGGGGCGCCGCGGATCGAATCCCGAGGGCACGGAGCCGATCGTGGCCCAGCCCGAGTCGAACGCGATCCACGCCGCGAACACGATCCATCCGACCGCGATCGCGATGAAACATTCCCGCAGCGCGGGAGGGAGCGCGAGCTCGGTGTACGAACGCGCGAAGAGCAACAATACGAGCGCCGCCGCGATGCCGCGCCATGCGACCCACCAGCGCGGGTCGACGACACCGTCGACCACGGGCTGCAAGGCCAGGAACGCGATGAAGACGGCAAATGGGGCCACGCGCGCCAGCGCGGGCCCCATGGAAGGTACGGCAGCCTTACGGATTGACGATGCGGAGGGCAAGCGCCTTGCCGACGGCCTGCGTGCGGTTCAGCACGTTCAGCTTGCGCAGCGTCTTCTGCACGTGGTTCTTCACGGTGAGAGGGCTGATGTCGAGGATCATGCCGATCTCGATGTTGCTCTTGCCGTGGTAGATCCACTGCAGGATCTGCTGCTCGCGCGGCGTGAGCAGACCCGTCTTCACCGGCTTGGCGGCGGTGCGCTCGAGCGGCCAGGTGACCTGGCTGCGCACCCAGCCCGCGTGCAGGTACGGGACGATCACGTCGGCGAGGTAGGCCTGCTTCGCGCCCAGCGTGCCGGGCCGCGCCGCGAACACGAAGAAGCTCGTCATGTTGCCCGAGGCGTCGTGGGTGCCGTGGGCCAGGACCTGCGGCACGCCGAGCCGCGCGAGCTCGCGCGCGAGCGCGCCGCCCGCGTGCGGGCCGCGGTCGGTGTCGCACTGCACGGCCTGGCAGCGGTTCTCCTCCCACAGCTTGATCAGGTGCGGGACGAGCGAGACGTCCTGCTGGTAGAGCTCGTTCAGCTTCGCCGCATCCACCGGCACGGTCGAGAAGCTGTCGACCCGCAGCGGCGTCTGGCGGCCTTCCTGCAGCCCGCACAACAGCACCTCGTGCGGGATCAGGCTCTGCAGCGCGCCCTGCACCCAGCTGAAGAGCTGCGGGCGGGTGTGCACGCGCAGCGAGACGTCGATGTTCAGGAGCAGCGCTTCCCGCTCGCTCTCGTTCAGCCGCGAGGGCGCGCTTTCCTGGTTCGCCGCTTCCGGCGGTTCGTGGGACTCCTCGTTGTGGGGCTGGCCCGGGTAGGGCCCGCGAGGAGGACGCGGTTCGGGTTGTGGGGTTACGAGTCGCATGGGACGGAGTATGGAGATGGATTGTGAAATGCTCGTGAAGTGGTGAAAGCGCATGAAGTAGCCGCGGCGTAGGAAGCGATCCGATAGTCCCGTGGAACCACGGCCACAACGACGTGCCGTTCGCAAACGGCGGATAGCGTTGGGCTCCATGATCGCCACCCAAGATTCCCACCCCCGGCTCGGCCCGGGGCCGCTCGCGCCTTCGGCCCTCTTCCGCATGTTGATCGAGGCGCTCGTCGCCGTCGGCGCGCTGGTCGCGTGCACCGCCTGGTTCGGCGAGCGCTTCGACGGGCCGTACATCATCCTGGCGCTGCTCGTCTTCTCGCTCACCTTCCCGGGCCGCGTGCCGCGCGGCACGAGCGCGACCGCCATCGCGCGCGAGGTGCTGTCGGGCTGGGTTCTCGCGGTCGTCCTGCTCCTCATGCTGGGATGGGCGACGCGCACCCTCGGTTCCTTCGACGAGCGGGTCCTGGCGGCGTGGGTCGCGGTGACACCGGTCGCGCTCTTCGCCGCGCACCTCGCCACTCCCCTGGTCCTGCCGCGGGTGCTGGCCGCGGAGGGGCTGCAGCGCGTGGCGGTGATCGCCGGCGCGGGCTCCCTCGCGCGCCACCTCGCCGAGCGCATCGCCGACACCCCGTACCTCGGCATCCGCGTGGCGGGCTACTTCGACGACCGCGCGCCCGAGCGCCTCGAGGGGCTGGACAGGGGGCGCCTGCTGGGCGACCTCGACCACCTCGCCGAATACGTGAAGAAGCACCGCGTGGACCTGATCTACGTGACGCTGCCCATGGCCTCGCAGCCGCGGATCATGAAGATCCTCGACGAGCTGCACGACACCACGGCGAGCGTCTACTTCACGCCCGACATCTTCATCTTCGACCTGATCCAGGGGCGCATGGATTCCATCGGCGGCATCCCCGTGCTCGCCGTGTGCGAGACGCCCTTCTCCGGCATGAACGGCGTGGTGAAGCGCGCGAGCGACATCGTGCTCGCCTCGATCATCCTCGTGCTGATCTCGCCGATCCTCGCCGCCATCGCGCTCGGCGTGAAGCTCTCCTCGCCCGGGCCGGTGCTCTTCCGCCAGCGCCGCTACGGCCTGGACGGGCGCGAGATCGTGGTCTACAAGTTCCGCTCGATGACCGTGACCGAGGACGGCCCGGTCGTGAAGCAGGCGCCGAAGAACGATGCGCGGGTGACGCGCTTCGGCGCCTTCATCCGCCGCACCTCGCTCGACGAGCTGCCGCAGTTCGTGAACGTGCTGCAGGGGCGCATGAGCATCGTCGGCCCCCGCCCGCACGCGGTCGCGCACAACGAGATGTACCGCAAGCTCATCAAGAGCTACATGGTGCGCCACAAGGTCCGCCCGGGAATCACCGGCTGGGCGCAGGTGAACGGCCTGCGCGGC
>DASUXK010000059.1:0-19440 GCA_036377935.1 Usitatibacter sp. | reverse complement strand
TGCAGGATGATGGCCGCGGCGAGGGCATCGACATCGCCCGCGCGCGCGCCGCGCGTGCGCGCGCCGCGAAGCCGCGACTCGGCCTCCGCGGAGGAAAGCGTCTCGTCCACGAGCGCGACGGGAAGCTTGTGGCGCCCCGCGAGCCGCCGCGCGAACTTCTCCGCGAGCTTCGCGATCTCGTGCGGGCTTCCGTCCGCATGGCGCGGGCGGCCGACCACGATTCCCGCGGGCTTCCATTCGTCCACGAGCTTCGCGATCTCGCGCAGCCGCACCTCGTTCGCCGCCGCGTCGATGGCGCCGAGCGGGTTGGCGATGGCCACCGCGGTCTCGCCGACCGCCACGCCGATGCGCCGCTCGCCGAAATCGAAGGCGAGGAGCGTGCCCTGCATCGCGCGCGGCGTGGGGCGGGCGGCGGGCGCCTCGCTGCGCGGCGCGGTCATCACGCGTGCCCCGCGTCCTCGGACAGGTTGGCCGCGTTCACGCCGAGCAGGCTCATGGCCGCGTCGTAGCGCGACTCGGGCGGGGTGCGGAAGATGAGATCGCTCGAGCCCGGCACCGTGAGCCAGCCGTTGCGCCGGATCTCGTCCTCGAGCTGCCCCGGCGCCCATCCCGCGTAGCCGAGCGCCACGAGCTGCTCGTGGGGGCCGCTGCCCGAGGCCATCGCCTCGAGGATGTCGCGCGAGGTGGTGAGGCCGACGTCGCCCACCGGCAGCGTCGATTTCCACGCGCCCACGGGCCGGTGCAGGACGAAGCCGTGGTCGAACTGCACCGGGCCGCCGAAGAACACCGGCTGCGAGGCGAGCATCTCGTCGTCCAGCGGGATCTTCACCTGCTCGAAGAGCGCCTCGAGCTTCACGTCGATGGGGCGATTCACCACGATGCCCAGCGCGCCGCGCTCGTTGTGCTCGCAGATGAAGGTGAGGGTGCGGGAGAAATTCGGGTCCGACATCGCCGGCATGGCGATGAGGAAGTGGCTGGTGAGGTTGATCGTTTGCATTGGCCACCGGTCCGCCATTTTAATCCGTGGCGGGGTTTGGCTCAAATGCGCGCCGGAAGGTTCCGCCCGGCCCCCCTCACTCCGAGACGACGTGGTCGCCGCGCGTGAAGGTCCAGGTGCGCGTGATGTGCAGGATGTCCGTGTCGACGCGGATGTTGTCGGGAAAGCGCTCGAAGGGCGCGGCGAGCCGCACGATGCGGATCGCCGCCTCGTCGAGCACCTTGTGGCCCGACGAGCGGTTGAGCTGGATGGACTCGACCTCCCCGTTGGCCCGGATCGCGACCGTGAGCTGCAGGGAGCCGTAGATGTGCCGCGCCTTCGCCTCGGCGGGATAGTTGAGGTTGCCCACGCGCTCGATGCGCCGGCGCCAGTGGTCGACGTACTGGGCGAACCGGTACTCGGTCGCGCGGGCGCCGACGAAGCGGCGCTTCGGGCGCTCCTGGTAGGCCTGGTACTCGCGGCGGATCTGCGCCTCGAGCCGCGCGATCTCCTCGCTCTTCGCGACGAGGTCGTGCGCGTCGGGATCGGCCTTCGCCCGCCCCGGCGGCCGCGGCTGCATCTGCGCCACCATGGCCTTCGACTTCATGCGCGTCATGAGCTCGCGCGCCTCGGCCTCGAGCGCCTTCACGCGCCCTTCGGCCGCGCGCAGCTCGCGGCTCGGGTCGCGCGCGTCCAAAGCGGGCAGCGGCGTCGAGGCGCGCAGCTTCTTGTCCGTGTTGCCGCCGCCGTCGAGGTTCGCCTGCGCGAGCGCATCGGCCTTCTCGGGGCGGTGCGCGCTCTTCGCGTTCACGAGCACCACGTCCATCACGTTGTGCGGTTCCTCCCAGCGCGGGATGTGCGGCAGGCGGAAGCCCAGCCCGAGGATCACGAAGAGGTGCAGCGCGATCGAGGCGACGATCGCCACCTGCATCGAGGCGACGAGGCCGAAGCGTTCGAGGAGGAAATCGGAGAAGGAGACGAGGGCGTCGGGCGACGGCTGCCGGAGCTGCATCGGAGCCGCTACGGGGTTCGGTCGGGCGAGCGCGACATGAGCGGAAATTCTAGGCTATTTGCCGGCGTAGCGGCAGATCACCGACGGCTCCCACAGGTCGGGCTCGCCGAAGGCGACGCGCACCTTCTCGCCCGACGGCGAGGGCGGCAGGCCCAGGGCGCGGCAGACGAGCGGCAGCGCCTCGATGCGCACCAGCTCCTCGCGCAGCACGCTCGCCGGGGCGGACTCGATGCGCTCCTGCTGCAGGTACTTGAGGCACCAGAAGCGCTCGAGGGTGCGCTGGTGCTCGGCATAGGCGTCGTAGGCGGTCTCGAAGGCGCGCGCGGCGCCCGCGAGCTCCTCGCGCGTGTAGGCGGGGGGCGCGCCCGACAGCAGGGCGGCGAGCTGGCGCTGGTTCGCGAGGTCGGCGAAGCGGCGCAACGGAGAGCTGGTCCACGCGTAGTGCGTGACGCCGAGCCACTCGTGGGCGCCGGGATCGACCTCCATGCGCGTCTTCATCGCGCGCTGGTTGCGGTAGATCGCCGGATAGCCGCGCTCGTGCAGGAGCTTTCCCCACGTGGCGTTGGTGTGGATCATGAGCTCGGCCACCAGCATGTCCACGGGTGTCCCGCGGGGCCGGGGCTCGATCGCGACGCGGCCGCCCTCCACGCGGAAGGTGTAGTCGAGGCGGTCGGGCCGCTCGTCGGCCGCGCCCCGCTTCGCGCGCAGCGCCCGGGCGAAGCGCCACAACGCGAAGAGCTCCTCGCCCCACGGCCCCTCCACGCGCCCGGCCGCGACGCTCGCCGGGTTCAGCCGCTCGTCGAGGCTGCGCAGGTGCAGGTTGGCGGCGATCGCGACGCGCTCGAGGCGCGAGGCGACGGCGAGCACCTCGAGGCTCGCGGGATCGACCGTGAGGTAGAGCGAGGCGGCGGGAACCGTGCGGCCCTGGGCGAGCGTGGCGCAGTCGATCGCGTCCTGCGGAAGCATCGTGATCTTGCCGCCGGGGAAGTACACGGTGGACAGGCGCTCGCGCGCCACGGCCTCGAGCGGATGCGCGCGGTCGAAGAAGAGCGCGGGGAGCGCGATGTGCACGCCGATCTCGAGGCGGCCGTCCTCCCGCGTGCGCACCGAAAGCGCGTCGTCGATCTCGGTCGTCTCCTCGTCGTCGATCGAGAAGGCGCGCGCGGCGGCCTCGGGAAGGCCCTCGGGCGCGGCGAGCGGCGGCGTCGCGGGAAAGCCCGTGCCCTGCGGGAAGAACTCGAAGGCGAAGCGGCGCAGGAAATAGTCCTCGGGCCCGCCGAGCGCGCCCGCGTGCGCGAGCAGGCGCGGCGGCGCGAGTCCCTTCGCCGCCGAGGCCTGGTCGAGCGCGCGCCACTCGAGGCTCATCTTGTCGGGCTTGAAGAGCAGCGCGTCGATCTTCGCGCCGACCGGCTCGGGCAGCCGGCCCGCGACCAGCTCCGCGGCCCACGCGTCCACCTGCTCCTGCTGGCGCCGCTTCTTCTCCTGGCCGGCGAGCGCGGCCTTCAGGTTCTCCTCCGGCGCCGCCTGGTAGCGTCCCTTGCCGCGCTTGTAGAAGTAGATGGGGTTGCCGTGCAGCACGACGGCGACCGCGGCGGCCTCCTGCGGCGTGGGCTCGCGGCCGTGGTACTCGCGCGCGAGCGCATCGAAGGCGAACTCGCCCGCGCCGCACACTTCCCAGAGGAAGCGCGGGTCGATCTGCGCGGCGAGCTTCTGCGCCTCGGCCATGAAGGCGGACAGCGCCTGCCCGTCGAAGCGCAGCAGCACGTTCGCCGCCTTCACCTTGGAGCGCTTGCCGTGCGTCGCCTCGACCTGGAAGGACGCGCCCGCCTCCGCGAGGATCGTGCCCACGCGGAACGCGCCGTCCTCCTCGAAGAGCACCTGGCTCAAGACGCCGCCCCGTCCTCGCCCGCGGCCCACGCGACGATGTCGGGCACGTGCTCGGGAAACGAGGAGAGCGCGTGGTCGCCGCCGGTCACCACCGCCTGGTGCGCGCCGGCGTAGTACGCGACGGCCTCGCGATAGTCGAGCACCTCGTCGCCGGTCTCGACGATGAGCCAGTAGCGCCCGGGCCGCGTGATCGCCGCCGGGTCCATCGCCATCAGCTCGCCCACGTGCTCGACGGTGAGCTCGAACTCCTCGCCCGTGTACATGTTTCTTTGCTTGCCCAGGTAGCGCCCGAAATGGCGATGCGGATGAACCGCGGGGTTGAGGAGCACCGCGCGGCAGCCGAGGCGCTCGGCCAGCACCGTCGCGTAGAAGCCGCCGAGGGAGCTGCCCACGAGCGTGACGTCGCCCCGATCGTACGATGCGCACGCCGCGGCCGCCTGCTCGACGGCGCGCGCGGGGCGATGGTGCAGCTCGGGCACCACGTAGTCGATGCCCGTCACGCAGTTGCGCAGGTAGTCGCCCAGCATCGTCGCCTTGCGCGAGCGCGGCGAGCTGATGAACCCGTGCAGGTAGACGATCGCCTTGCGGGCGCGGGAAACGGCGGCCATGCGCTTTCGACCGGCTTCAGGGCTCGACGTGTCCGCGGCCCAGCTCGATCACGCGGCCGCCCACGAAGATCGATCCGTCGCGCACCGACAGGCGCAGCGTCGAGGGGCGGCTCACCGCCTCGCCCTGGGAGACCACGCGATCGACGCGCGCGCCGGGGCGCAGCGCGCAGTACCAGCCGCCGAGGTTCGCGCAGGCCGAGCCGGTCGCCGGATCCTCGAGGATCGCCGCGCCGCTCGGGAAGAAGAAGCGCGACTCGACCGTCCCCGCGGCATCGCCCGCATCCGCGAACACGTACGCCATGCTCTGGCCGTCCTCGCTCTTCAGCCGGGAGAACGCGTCGCCGCGCGGCCGGGCGCGCCGCACCGCATCGGCGCCGCGCACCGGCACCACGAGCTGCTCCTTGCCGGCGTTCACCCACAACGGGCGCTCGGCGAGGTCGCAGGCCTCCAGGCCCAGCATCGCCGCGAGCTCCTCGCGCGGCTCGGCCACCTCGCGCCAGCGCGGCCGGTTCGCGCCCAGGGTCCACACGTCGCCCTGCGCCTCGACCGGGATCACGCCGGCCTTCATCTCGAGCGTCACGGAGTCGCCGCCCTTCAGCGCGCGGACCACGTGCGCCGTGCCGAGCGTGGGATGGCCCGCGAACGGCATCTCGTACGAAGGCGTGAAGATGCGCACCCGCGCGGTGGCGGCCGAGGAGGGCAGGATGAAGGTCGTTTCCGAGAGGTTGAACTGGCGCGCGAGGGCCTGCATCGTCGCCTCGTCCAGGCCGCGCGCGTCCTCGAAGACGGCGAGCGGGTTGCCCGTGAGGCGCCCTTCGCGCGCGAACACGTTGACGATGCGGAACGCGTAGGCGGCCATCGCTAGTCCGCCGCGGCCGAGGCCGGGCGCGCGGCGAGCCGCGCGAGCAGCCGCTCGTGGATCCCGCCGAACGATCCGTTGGACATCACCAGCACGTGGTCGCCCGGGCGCACGGCGGCGGCGATCGCATCGGCCATCGCGTCGAGGTCGCCATGGACCGAAGCGCGCGCGCCGAGCGGGGCGAGCGCGCGCGCCGGATCCCAGCCCAGGTCGCGCGCGTAGCAGTACACGAGATCGGCGCCCGCGACGCTTTCGGCGAGGCGGTCCTGCATCGCGCCGAGCTTCATCGTGTTGGAGCGCGGCTCGAACACCGCGACGACGCGCCCGGAGGATGCGCGGGCGCGCAGGCCGGCGATCGTCGTCGCGAACGCGGTCGGATGGTGCGCGAAGTCGTCGTAAACGCGGACGCCGCAGGCGGTGCCGCGCAGCTCCATGCGCCGCTTCACGCCGCGGAAGCGCGACAGCGCCCCGATGCCGGCGGCGACGGGCACGCCGGCGTGGCGCGCGGCGGCGAGCGCGGCGAGCGCGTTCGACCGGTTATGGGCGCCCATGAGCTCCCAGCGCACCGTGCCCTGCTTCGCGCCGTCGAGCAGCACGTCGAACGCGCCGTCGGCGTGCAGCGCGCCGACGCGCCACGGGCTCTCCGGGCCGAAGCGCTCCACCGGCGTCCACGCGCCGCGCGCGAGCACGCGGTCGAGCGCCTCGCCCTCGCCCGCGACGATGCGCCCGCTCGCGGGCACGATGCGCACGAGGTGGTGGAACTGCGTCTCGATGGCGGCGAGGTCGGGAAAGATGTCCGCGTGGTCGTACTCCAGGTTGCCGAGCACGGCGGTGCGCGGCCGGTACCACACGAACTTCGATCGCTTGTCGAAGAACGCCGTGTCGTACTCGTCGGCCTCGATCACGAAGAACGCCGCGTCGGAGGCGCGCGCCGACACGCCGAAGTTCACCGGTATGCCGCCCACGAGGAAGCCCGGCGCGAGTCCCGCGTCCTCGAGGATCCAGGCGAGCATCGACGCCGTCGTGCTCTTGCCGTGCGTGCCCGCGACCGCGAGCACCCACCTGCCCGGCAGCACGTTGTCGGCGAGCCACTGCGGGCCCGAGACGTAGGGCAGGCCGCGATCGAGCATCGCCTCGACGACCGGCTTGCCGCGCGTCATCGCGTTGCCCACGACGAGGAGGTCGGCCGGATAGCGCTCGAGCTGCTCCGCGTCGTAGCCCTCGTGCAGATCGATGCCCAGCGCGCGAAGCTGCTCGCTCATGGGCGGATAGACCTGCGCGTCGCAGCCGGTCACGCGATGGCCCCGCTCGCGGGCGATCTTGGCGAGCCCGCCCATGAAGGTCCCGCAGATGCCGAGGATGTGGAGGTGCATCAGCCCTTGAAGATGAAGTAGACCGCGCCGACCATGCACAGCGCCGCCCACGCGTAGTTCCAGCGGATCGCCTGGTGCATATAGAGCATCGCGAAGGGCACGAACACCGTGAGCGTGATCACTTCCTGCACGATCTTGAGCTCGGCGAGCGAGATGCCGGCGCGGAAGCCCAGGCGGTTCGCCGGAACCTGCAGCAGGTATTCGAAAAACGCCACGCCCCAGCTCACGACGGCCGCGACGTACCACGGCCGGCTGCCGAGCTCCTTCAGGTGGCCGTACCATGCGAACGTCATGAAGAGGTTCGAGCCGATGAGGAGCAGCACGGTCGGACCGATCGCATTGAGCGGTGGCATGGGGGCGTGCGCACGCGGGGGGAAAGCCTTGCATCTTAGCATTCGCGAGCGTGTAAACTGACCCTCCGGCCCGCTTGGGCGTTGCCGCGGGAAATCTTCCCTTCCACCCGTGACGACCATGGTTCCCCACCTCACCACTTCCCTCACCGGCCCGCTGCAGGAGCTCGAGCGCGTGGTCCTCGACCGCCGGACCGACATCGAGCGCTGGTTCCGCTCGCAGTGGCACGCGCACGCCGCGCCCTTCTATTCCTCGTGCGACCTGCGCAACAGCGGCTTCAAGCTCGCGCCGGTGGACACCAACCTCTTCCCCGGCGGGTTCAACAACCTCAATCCGGACTTCCTGCCGCTGTGCGTGCACGCCGCGATGTCGGCCGTGCAGCGGTTGTGCCCCGACGCGCGCGGCTTCCTCATCGTCCCCGAGAACCACACGAGGAACCTCCATTACCTGCAGAACGTCGCGGTGCTGAAGCGCATCCTCGAGGGCGCGGGATACTCGGTGCGCATCGGCAGCCTGATCCCGGACCTGCGCGAGGCCATGGACGTGCAGGCCGCGGGCGGGGAGACGCTGCGCCTGGAGCCCGTGCAGCGCCACGGCAACCGCGTGGGCGTCGAGGGGTTCGATCCGTGCGCGGTGCTGCTCAACAACGACCTTTCGGCGGGAATCCCGCCGATCCTCGTCGGCATCGAGCAGCCGGTGGTGCCGCCCGTCGTGGCCGGATGGTCCACGCGACGCAAGTCGCACCACTTCCACGTGTACGACCGCGTCGCCGAGGACTTCGCGAAGCTGGTCGCGATCGATCCGTGGCTCGTGAACCCGCATTTCAGCCAGTGCGGCAAGGTGAACTTCGCCGAGAAGGAAGGCGAGGATTGCCTCGCGGCCAACGTCGAGTTCGTGCTGGGCGAGGTGCGCGAGAAATACGCGCAGTACGGCATCACCGAGCCGCCCTTCGCGATCGTGAAGGCCGACGCCGGCACCTACGGCATGGGCATCATGACGGTGAAGAGCCCCGACGAGATGAGGAACCTCAACCGCAAGACGCGCAACAAGATGGCCGTCATCAAGGAAGGCCAGCCGGTGAACGAGGTCATCATCCAGGAAGGCGTGTACACCTTCGAGAGCGTCGACGGCGCCGTGGCCGAGCCCGTCGTCTACATGATGGACCAGTTCGTGGTGGGCGGCTTCTACCGCGTGCACACCGACCGCGGCATCGACGAGAACCTCAACTCGCCGGGCGCGCGCTACGCGCCGCTCGCCTTCGAGACCGATTGCCACACGCCCGATTGCGGCGGCAAGCCCGGCGACCCGCCCAACCGCTTCTACACCTACGGCGTGGTCGCGCGCCTGGCCGCGCTCGCCGCGGCGATCGAGGTCGAGGAGCTGGTCGCCTCGGCGAACGCGCCCCAGGCGAGGGCCGCCAACGAATGAGGTTCGCGTTCGTCGTCGACCCGCTCGAGTCGCTCAAGCCGTACAAGGATTCCTCGATCGCGATGATGCGCGAGGCCGCGCGCCGCGGCCACGAGGTGCACGCGCTCGAGGCGGGCGCGATGTTCGTCGACCGCGGCGCGGTGGCGGCGCCCGTGCGGCACCTGTCGCTCCACGGCGAGGACCATCCCTGGTACCGCGTGCTCGGCGAGCGCGACGCGCCGCTCGCCTCGTTCGACGTGGTGATGATGCGCAAGGACCCGCCGTTCGACCAGGAGTACTACTACGCGACGCTGCTCCTGGAGCGCGCGCAGGCCGCCGGCGCCCGCGTGGTGAACGACCCGCGGGCCCTGCGCGACTGGAACGAGAAGCTCGCGATCCTGCGCTTCCCCTCGCTCACGCCCGAGACGCTCGTCGCCTCGGACATGGCGCGCGTGCACGCCTTCATCGACGCGCACGCCGACGTGGTGGTGAAGAAGCTCGACGGCATGGGCGGCGCGATGATCTTCCGCGTGGCCGCCGCCGATCCCAATCGCAACGTGATCGTGGAGACCATCACCGACTTCGGCCGGCGCACGATCATGGCGCAGCGCTACGTGCCCGAGATCGTGGACGGCGACAAACGCGTGCTCGTAATCGGCGGCAAGCCCTTCCCGCACTGCCTCGCGCGCATCCCGAAGTCGGGCGAGACGCGCGGCAACCTCGCCGCGGGCGGCACCGGCGTCGCACGGCCGATCACCGCGCGCGACCGCGAGATCGCCGAGGCCGTGGGCCCCGAGCTCGTCCGCGCGGGGATCGTCTTCGCGGGGCTCGACGTGATCGGCGACCGGCTCACGGAGATCAACGTGACCAGCCCCACCTGCATCGTGGAGATCGCCGAGCAGACCGGCGAGGACGCCGCCGCGGCGCTGATGCAGGCGCTCGGCGCCTAGAACGTGCTCACGCGGTCGAAATCCGCCCCGCGCTCGAGCACCTCGTAGACCGTCGCCTCCTTCGGGGCGCCCTCCCACACCTCGATCCCGCGCCCGCGCATCGCGAGCGAGACCGGGACGACGAGGGAGGCGGGGACCTGCAAACGCTCGAGCGCGGGGAGCCGGAAGCCCTGCATCCACTGCGCGCTCGTGCGGTTCCGGGCATCGCCCGCGCGCACGGCGATGGGCTCGGGCTTGCCGGGATAGAGCGCGACCGTGGCGACGATCTTCCCGTCGGTCTCCTGCACCAGCGCGCGGACCACGCCGAGGAAGAAGCCGCCCGCCTCGCCCAGCCGCACGCCGGCGAGCCGCCCGATGGCCACGCCCTTGGAGGCGGTCTGCGGCCGCTGCACCCGCCACGTGCCGGGCATCTCGTCGATCACCGCCCACGGCTCCACGCTGAAGTTGTGCTCGGCCATCATGCGGCTGTACGTGCGCTCCGAGACGCGGCCGAACACCTCGATGTCCTGCTTCTCCTCGCGCGTGAGCTCGCGCCTCTTGCCGGGCTGCTCGAAGAGCTTGCCGCCGCCGACGAAGAAATGGATCTCGGGCAGCGTGAAGACGATGCCCGCGGCCTTGATCTCCGAGGCCTTGCCGGGCGGGCGCGGCGGCGCGCCCTCGCACCACAGCTTGTGCAGGCGCTTCAACTGCGCGGCGAGGTCGAGGCCGGCGGCCTGCGGCGGCAGGCCCAGCCGCGTCGCGTCCTCGTCGGACTGCAACGCATGGATGCGCTTGCGCAGGCTCGCCGAGATCCCCTCCACGTCGAGCACGCGATGGGACGGCCCGAGCTGCGCGCGGGCGAGCGGCCGCGCCCCGATCGAGGACGAGAGGTCCACCACGAGCGGCAGCACATCGCCCGCCGCAGCGTCGGCGGCGGGCACGACGCGCGCCTTGCGCAGCCAGTGGCGCGCCAGCGCCTCGGCGAAATCGATCTGCGGCCCCGTCATCTCGGCGAGATAGGCGGCCTGCAGGAGCACCACCTGCTGGTACGCGTCGGCGACGCTCGAGGTCGCGTCCTGCTCGCCCTCGAGGGAATCCTTCACGCGCTCGGCGGCGATGCCTTCCGACTCGGCCCCGGCGTACTGCCGGTGCAGGCGCTCCCAGAGCGCGGGATCGAAGCGGCGATAGACGATGGCGTGGAAGAGCATCCGCGCGCCGAGGTAGCGCACGATGCGATGCATGACGAGCGCGCGATGCGGCGCGAGCTCGCCCGAGGCTTCCGCGAGCGCGCGCCGGTAGCCTTCCTCCATCTCGGCGAGGAGCGCCGCACCCGTGGACCAGGCGGCGCTGTCGTTGGGCGAGAGCGGCAGGGTCTTGCCGAAGTAGCGCGCGCGCTGCTCGCCCTGCAGGAAGGCGACCTTCTCGCGCACGAGCTCCAGGCACTTCAGGCGCTCGAGCGGCGCGAACTGCGCGGCGTTGAGCGAGCGCAGCGAGGCGAGCACCAGCGTCTGCGCCTGGGGGATGTTGGTGAGGGGAAGCGCGCCCAGCCAGTCCCTGCACCCGCGGGCATCGGCGAAGCCGGCGCCTTCCGGCTGCGCGGTCGGCGCGGTCACGGCACGGTGCGCTCGAGATGCGCGCGGATCGCCTGCGGGAGGGCGGCCGCGCGCGCCGCCCGCTCGGCCGGCACCACCGCCTCGCGGCGCGCCGGACCCCAGACCGGCGAGGGGAAGTGCGGGTCGTCCCGGAAGCGCGGGATCACGTGCCAATGCAGGTGCGGCACCATGTTGCCGAGGCTCGCCAGGTTCACCTTGTCCGGCCGCATCGTTTCGCGCACCGCTTCCTCCACGGCGAAGACCACCGCCACGAGCCTCGCGCGCTCCGCCGGCTGCAGGTCGGTCATCTCGCGCACGTGCTCGGCGAGGATCACCCGGCAGAACCCCGGGTAGCCCGGCTCGTCCGCCCGCACCACCCGGCAGAAGGCATTCTGCCAGAGGACGGCGCCCCCGGAAGCCCTGCAGAACTCGCAATCGGCGCTCAAGGCGCGGGCCGCGTCATGGAAAAGGCTGCCGCTCGATCGGCTTCGACTGGGTCACGCCATCGACGGTGTAGGTCATCGTCGCGTGCGAAAGGTCCGTGAAGGAAAAGGTGACGCTGCCGACCGGATCGATCCCGAATGCGCTCGCATCGTACGCGCGGCCCAGCCAAGGCGAGCCGCGAGTGCGATACGCGGTGCCGGTGAAGGTGCTCGCGGTGGTCCACTGCCCGCCCGGAACCACGTACCAGGCCGGCTTCCCGGCCGCGTCGTAGGTGTACCACACGGCGAAGAGCGTGCGGTACTGCTGGTTGATGGCGACGCCCCACCCGTCCTGCGCCCGGCCGCCCCACCACAGGTCGCCGTATCTCGCGATGGGTGTCTTGTCCGGCACGCCGAAAGGCTGGCGCACGATCGATTTCGTGCCGGCGACGCCATGGATCGAATAGGTGAGCGTCGCCGTGCCGGTGCCCGTGAAATGGAGCGTGGCCGATCCCACCGGCGCGCCCACGGCGAAGCGGCTCGAGTCGTACGCGCCGAACCAGCTGCCGGAGGGAATGTAGAGCGCGCCGGTGAAGTCGGTGAACGACGCGTTCCACGAGCCGCCGGGCATGACCACCCAGGTGGGCGTGCCGTCCGCGTCGTAGACGTACATCGCCGCGAAGATCATGGCGCCGTGCTGCGTGATGCTCATGCCCCAGCCGTTCTCGGCGCTGCCGGCCCACCAGAGGTCCTGGTAGTCGGCGGGGCCGCCGGAGGCGACCGCCACCCGGAACATCCCGCGCCCGAACGTGGCGGCGCCGAGGGTGGCGTCGTCGATCCAGAAGAGCTCGCGCACGCGGATGTTCGCCGGGCCCTCGTTCGTGGTGGACCACGTGGCGCCGCCGTCCTCGCTCGTGAAGACGCCCACCGACGTGGCCGCGTAGAGCCACGCGGGGTTGCGGGGATGGATCTTCACGTCGAACACCGGCACATCGGGCAGGTTGCCGGTGATGGAGCGCCAGGTCGCGCCGCCGTCGAGCGTCTGCCAGATGTTGCCGGGCACGAACCCGGTGAACGCGACGATCACGCGGCGCGGATCGGCCGGGTCGATGGTGATGCGCTGCACGAAGCGCGCGGGAAGGACGGTCGCGCCGACCCGCGTCCAGCGCGGCGCGGCGGCGAACGCGTCGTCGGTGCGGTACACCTCGCCGCCGTTGTGGCCGACCCAGACGACGTTGCCGTTGCCCGGCTGCACCGCGATGGCGTTGATGTAGTCCTGCGCCGCGCGCGTGGGCGACTTGATCGCGCGCCACGTCGCGGTGCCCTTCGCGTCGCGCGTCTCCCACAGCGACTCGGCGCCCGCGAGCAGCCGGTTGCCGTCGCTCGGGTCGAGCACGAAGGGCGCGATGAAGTTGGCGCGTTTCGTCGCGCCCGCGCCGCAGTAGTCGTTGCCGCCGTCGGGCGGCAGCGCCTCGCCGATCCCGCGGCAGATGTACTGCGCGGAGACGCCGCCGTCGATCGAGCGATGCAGCGCGAGGTACACGTACTCGCCGTAGGCGGTCCGGTCGGAGGCGGGATCGACCGCGACGTATCCGCCGTCGCCGCCGCTGTAGATGCGCCACGCGCCGCCGTCGAGCACGAGGGTCCCGTTGTCCTGGGTGCCGCCGTAGATGCGCCCGCCCGCCGCCGCGCGTCCCGCGCCGCTGTAGAACTGCGTCACGGCGAGCCCGGCGTTGCGGTTGCGCCAGTTGCCGCCGCGCGTGCCGCCGCCGAGCGCGTAGACGTTGGTCGCCTGGTACACGCCGCCGTCGTTGGCGTCGAAGAGCACGGGCCGCGCGGGCCCGAAATCCGGCGGCGACACCAGCGCGTGGTGATCGGCATGCGGCGAGGCGGGCGTATAGCGCCAGTCGCTCACGCGGGCGAACGTCGCGCCCCCGTCGCGCGACTCGTAGACGTCGATGCCCGCGACCAGCACGTGCGAGGCGTCGGTGGGATCGACCCAGATCGCGTTGTCGTAGTCGCCCTGGGAGCCCAGGTGCCCGGGGTTCGACAGGAAGCGCCAGGTCGCGCCCGAGTCCTCCGAGGCCCACACCTCGCCGCTGTCGTTGTCCACCGACGCGTACACGAGGCCGGTGCGGTTGCGCGCGAAGGCGATCTCGATGCGCGCGGTGCCCTGGCGCCCCGACGGCGCGGCGACGAGGGCCGCGGTGCGCGACCACGTGGCGCCTGCGTCGCGCGAATAGAGCACGGAGCCGTCGTCGAGGCCCGCGACCGCGTTCGCCGGGTTCGCCGGATCGAACGCGATGTCCAGCGCCTTCGCGGCCGAGACGCGCGTCCACGAGGCGCCGCCGTCCGTCGAGCGGTAGATGGCGCCGGTCGTGAGGTCGAAGTTCGTCACGCCGGCGAGGAGGAGCGAGGGCCGGGCCGGATCGATCGCGAGGCGGTTCACGAAGCGCCAGTCGGCATTGCCGTCGGGATTCGTCGCCGCCAGGTGCCGCCACGTGCTCCCGCCATCGGCGGACTTGAAGACGCCCGCGCCCACGAGCCCCGCGCTCGCCTCGCCGGTGCCCGCGTACACGATCGACGGGTCGGACGGATCGAAGGCGATGGTGGAGATGGAGAGGTTGGGCAGGAAATCGTTGTTGGCGCTCCACGTGGCGCCGTCGTCGGGCGAGATCCACAGGCCGCCCGACGCGGTGCCCGCGAGGAGCCGGCGCGGATTGCGCGGATCGATGGCGAGCGAGCGCACGCGGCCGCCGACGTTGGAGGGACCGAGCGCCTGCCACTGCGTCTGGCGCAGGCCGGCGGACTTCTCGAGCGAAGCCGGCGCGCGCGGCGCGACGAGCGCCCGGCGCTGCGCCTGGGCGCGCAGCAGCTGCCATACCCGCGGCGGCCCGTTCTCGTCGGCCTCGGCCTCGAGGTTGTAGCGGATCGATACGGGCGTCCCGCGATCGTCCTCGCCGCGTCGCCCCTCGCGCTCTTCCTCCTCCTCGCCGGCGGCGAGCGAGGAAGGCTGCATCGGATAGCCCGCGGCCGTGGGCCCCGGCGCGGCATGGGGCCAGTAGGCGACGGGGGCGCATCCCGCGGCGAGGAGCAGCAGCGCGAGCGTCGCGGCGCGGCGGTGCGCGGGCTTCATCACCGGCCGCTCAGAGGAGGACCCGCTCGATGCCGCCCCGGCGCGCGCGGCCGACGAAATCCTCCATCCAGCCCGCGCCGAGGAGGTGGCGCGCCATCTCCACCACGATGTAGTCGGCGGTGGTTCCCGCGTCGTCGTCGAAGCGGTGCAGGCCCTGCAGGCACGAAGGGCACGAGGTGAGCACCTTCACCTCGCCCGCGAAGCCGTCGGCGCGCGCGCGCTCGGCGCCCTTGCGCATCTCGGCCTCCTTGCGGAAGCGCACCTGCGTGGCGATGTCCGGCCGGCTCGCCGCGAACGTGCCCGACTCCCCGCAGCAGCGGTCGTTCAACGCGACCTCCTGCCCCATCAGGCGGTTCACCACGTCGAGCGGCTTGTGCGTCTTCATGGGGGTGTGGCAGGGATCGTGGTACATGTAGCGCACGCCCTGGACGCCCTCGAGCTTCACGCCCTTCTCCAGCAGGTACTCGTGGATGTCGAGCAGGCGGCAGCCCGGGAAGATGCGGTCGAATTCGTACTTCTGCAGCTGGTCCATGCACGTGCCGCAGGAGACCACCACCGTCTTGATGTCGAGGTAGTTGAGCGTGTTCGCCACGCGGTGGAAGAGCACGCGGTTCTTCACGGTGATCTCCTCGCCCTTGTCGGCGCGCCCCGCCGAGGTCTGCGGATAGCCGCAGCAGAGGTAGCCGGGCGGAAGCACGCACTGCGCGCCCACGTGGTAGAGCATCGCCTGCGTGGCGAGCCCCACCTGGCCGAAGAGCCGCTCGGAGCCGCAGCCCGGGAAATAGAACACGGCGTCCGAATCCTCGCTCACCTTCGCGGGGTCGCGGATGATCGGCACGATCGCCGGATCCTCGAGGTCGAGGAGCGCGCGCGCCGTCTTCTTCGGCAGGCCGCCGGGCATCGGCTTGTTGATGAAGTGGATCACCTGCGCGCGCAGCGGCGGCTTGCCGTGGGTCTCCGGCGGGCGGCGCACCTGGTTCTGCACGACCGGCAGCCTTCCCCAGAGCTTGTTGCCGAGTCGCTGCACGCGGTAGCCGATATCGACCAGCCCGGCCTTGATGAGCTTCACGCGCGCCGGGTCGGTCGCGTTGAGGAACGCGAGCGAGGCCCAGGTGCCGGGGTTGAAGCGGCGCTTGCGAAGGCGCCCGAGGAGGTTCCTCATCGCGATCGACACGTCGCCGAAATCGATGTCCACCGGGCAGGGCGAGACGCACTTGTGGCAGACGGTGCAATGGTCCGCCACGTCGCCGTACTCGTCGAAGTGGCGCACGCTCACGCCGCGGCGCGTCTGCTCCTCGTAGAGGAAGGCCTCGGTGAGGAGGGAAGCGGCGAGGATCTTGTTCCTCGGGCTGTAGAGCAGGTTCGCGCGCGGCACGTGGGTCGCGCACACCGGCTTGCACTTGCCGCAGCGCAGGCAGTCCTTGAACGAATCGGCGATGGCGCCGATGTCGTTCTGCTCGAGGATCAGCGACTCGTGGCCGATCAACGCGAAGGACGGGGTGTACGCGTTCGAGAGGTCCGCGCCGGCCGCGAGCTTGCCGCGGTTGAAGCGCCCTTCCGGGTCGACGCGCCGCTTGTACGCGGCGAAGGCCTCGATCTCGGCGGGCTCGAGGTACTCGATCTTGGTGATGCCGATGCCGTGCTCGCCGGAGACCACGCCGCCCAGGCTCTTCGCGAAGCGCATGATGCGCGCGACGGCCTGGTTCGCCTCCTGCAGCATCTCGTAGTCGTCGGAGTTCACCGGGATGTTGGTGTGCACGTTCCCGTCGCCCGCGTGCATGTGCAGCGCCACGAAGACGCGCGAGCGCAGCACCCGCGCGTGCACCGCCTCGGCGCCGGCCACCACGGGCGCGAAGGCGCGGCCCTCGAAGATCTCGCGCAGGCGCTCGAGCACCTCGCGCTTCCACGAGACGCGCGCCCGGCGCGACTGCAGCTCGGCGAAGACGGCGGGATCGTCGATGCGCGCGAGGTAGCCGGCCCAGCGCTCGCGCGTCGCCTCGAGGAGCTCGAGGGCCTGCGCCGCGCGGTCGCCGAAGAACTCCGCCTTGTCGAGCCGCGCCTCGTCGCCCGCCACCGGGAGGTCGCCCAGGAAGTAACCGGTCAGCGCGGCGAGCAGCTTCAGCTTGTTGCCGATGGAAAGCTCGATGTTGATGCGCTCGATGCCGTCGCTGTAGTCGCCCAGGCGCTCGAGCGGGATCACCACGTCCTCGTTGATCTTGAAGGCGTTGGTGTGGCGCGAGATCGCGGCGGTGCGCGCGCGGTCCAGCCAGAAGCGCTTCCTCGCCTCGGGGCTCGCGGCGACGAAGCCTTCCCCGTCGCGCGCGTTGGCGATGCGCACCACCTCGGAGGCGGCGCGCGCCACCGCGTCCTCGTCGTCGCCCACGATGTCGCCCAGGAGGATCATGCGCGGCCGCCCGCGGCTCCGCGCCTTCGTCGCGTAGCCCACCGCCTTCACGTAGCGCTCGTCGAGGTGCTCGAGGCCCGCGAGGCTCACCGCCGGGTTCGCCTCGAGCGAGCGCTTCACCTCGACGATCGCGGGCACGGCGCGCTTCACCTCGCCGAAGAACTCCAGGCAGACGGTGCGCGTGTGCGCGGGCATGCGGTGCAGGATGAACGTGGCCGACGTGATGAGGCCGTCGCAGCCTTCCTTCTGCACGCCCGGCAGCCCGCCGAGGAACTTGTCGGTGACGTCCTTGCCGAGGCCTTCCTTGCGCAGCCTGCGGCCCTCGATCTCCAGCGTCTCCTCGACCCTGACCGTGCGCCCGTCGGGCCCGAAGGTGCGCACGCGGAAGCGCGCGAGCGGCACCTCGTGGATCTTGCCCAGGCTGTGGCCGAGGCGCTCGACCTCCATCCAGTCGCCCGCGGGCGTCACCATGCGCCACGACGCGAGGTTGTCGAGCGCGGTGCCCCACAGCACCGCCTTCTTGCCGCCGGCGTTCATCGCGACGTTGCCGCCGATGCACGAAGCGTCCGACGACGTGGGATCGACCGCGAAGACCAGCCCTTCGGCCTCCGCGGCCTCCATCACGCGCTTGGTGACGACGCCCGCGCCGCAACGGATCACCGGCACGGGCTCGGCGAGGCCGGGAAGCACGCGCCGCTCCACGGCGCCCAGCGACTCGAGCTTCTCGGTGTTCACGACCGCGCTCATGCGCTCGAGCGGCACGGCGCCGCCGGTGTATCCGGTGCCGCCGCCGCGCGGGATGATGGTGAAGCCGAGCTCCACCAGCGCGCGCACCAGCGGCGCGCATTCCTCCTCGGTATCGGGGCACACGACCACGAACGGATACTCGACGCGCCAGTCGGTGGCGTCGGTGACGTGGGAGACGCGCGCGAGGCCGTCGAAGAAGACGTTGTCGCGCCGCGTGATGGCGCCCAGGCGGCGCAGCGTCCTGCGCCTGAGCTCGCGCATGCCGCCGAACTCGGCCTCGAACTCGTCGACCGCGGCGTGGGCGCGGGCGAGGAGCCCGGCCACCTTGTCGTCGTGCGGGGCGTCCGGCGCGCGGCGCTTGCCGATCTCGCGCAGCCGATGGCGCATCGCCTCGACCAGCAGCGCGAGCCGTCGCGGGTTGTCGAGCAGGTCGTCCTGGAGGTACGGGTTGCGCCGCACCACCCAGATGTCGCCCAGCACCTCGTAGAGCATGCGCGCGGAGCGGCCGGTGCGCCGCTGGCTGCGCAGCTCCTCGAGCGCGGCCCAGCCCTCGGCGCCGAGGAGGCGGATCGCGATCTCGCGGTCGGAGAACGACGTGTAGTTGTACGGGATCTCGCGCAGGCGCGCGGCGGTCATGGGCGTGCGTTTCCGCGGGGCGCGGAGGAAACGGTCCATCTTACCGCACCGCAGCATCGGCGGGGACCGTAGTACGATTGACGCTTCCATGGCCGAAACTCCCCCACGCATCCGCATCGCGACGCGCGAAAGCCGGCTCGCGATGCGCCAGACCGAGATGGTCGCCGAGGCGCTGCGCGCGAGGCACCCGCGCCTCGTCGTGGAGGCCGTCGGCATGACGACCCGCGGCGACCGCGTCCTCGACCGGCCGCTCGCGCAGGTGGGCGGCAAGGGGCTCTTCGTGAAGGAGCTCGAGGTGGCGCTCGACGAGGGGCGCGCGGACATCGCGGTGCATTCGCTCAAGGACGTGCCGATGGTGCTCCCGCCGCAGTTCGCGATCGCGACCTTCGGTCCGCGCGAGGATCCGCGCGACGCCCTCGTCTCCGACCGCTACGCCTCGCTCGAGGCGATGCCCGCGGGCGCTCTGGTGGGCACCTCCAGCCTGCGCCGCGAGAGCCAGCTGCGCCGCGCCTTCCCGAAGCTGCGCTTCAAGGCGCTGCGCGGCAACGTGAACACGCGCCTCGCGAAGCTCGACGCGGGCGAGTTCGACGCGATCATCCTCGCCGCGGCGGGGCTCAAGCGCCTCGGCTTCGAGCCGCGCATCCGCGCGACGCTCGACGAATCGACCGCGCTCCCGGCGATCTGCCAGGGCATCCTCGCGATCGAATTGCGCCGCGACCGGGCGGACCTCGCCGCGCTGCTCGCGCCGTTCGAGGACGCGGCCACGGCGCTCGCGGCGCGCGCCGAGCGCGCCTTCGGCCTCGTGGTCGAGGGAAGCTGCGAGGTGCCGCTGGGCGGCCTCGCGCGCTGCGACGGCGAGCGGCTCGCCATCGAGGGCTTCATCGGCCTGCCCGACGGCACGCGGCTCGTGCGCGACCGCGTGGAGGGTCGCGGCGACGAGGCGCACGCGCTGGGCGAGGCGCTCGGCCGCCGGCTCCTCGACGCGGGGGGCCGCGAGATCCTGCAGGTCCTCGCGCGCAGGACGGCATGAGCGGCGGCCGCCGCGACGGTCGCGGCGTCGTGATCACCCGCCCGCAGCCGGCGGCGGGCACGCTCGCCGCC
>DASUXK010000058.1:0-3882 GCA_036377935.1 Usitatibacter sp. | reverse complement strand
CGCGCACTGGGGCTCGACGTCCAGACCGGCATCGCGAAAACGGGCGTCGTCGGCATCCTCCATGGCGGGCAGCCCGGGCCGGTCGTGGCGCTGCGCGCCGACATGGACGCGCTGCCGGTCGTCGAGGAAACCGACGTGTCGTTCAAGAGCACGGTGAAAACCGAGTGGAACGGCAATCCGTGCGGCGTGATGCACGCGTGCGGCCACGACGCGCACACCGCGATCCTCATGGGCGTGGCCGAGGTGCTCGCGGGGCTGCGCGAGAAGATCCCCGGGTCGGTGAAGCTCATCTTCCAGCCGGCCGAGGAGACGCCGCCCATCGGCGAGAACGGCGGGGCGCGGATGATGATCGAGGAGGGCTGCCTGGAGTCGCCGCGGGTGGGCGCGATCTTCGGCCTGCACGTGACCTCGATCCAGAGCACCGGGCGGATCGGCTATCGCGCCGGGCCCTTCATGGCCTCGGCCGACGATTTCCGCGTGTTCGTGCGCGGCACCCAGACGCACGCCGCGATGCCGTGGCGCGGCGTGGACCCGATCGTGGTCGGCTCCCAGATCGTGCTCGGGCTGCAGACCGTGGTCTCGCGGCGCATGAACATCACCGAGGAGCCTTCGGTCGTCACGGTGGGCGTCTTCCACGGCGGCGTGCGCCACAACATCATCCCCGACGAGGTGAAGCTCGAGGGCACCATCCGCGCCTTCGACGAGCGCCAGCGCGAGGAGATCCACGAGCACGTGACGCGCATCTCCGAGATGATCGCCGCGGCGGGCGGGGCGAAGGCGACGGTGCACATCCACCGCTGGTACGACGTGACGGTGAACGATGCCGCACTCACCGAATGGTCGGCGCCGGTCCTGGGGCGCATCGCGGGCGAGGCGAACGTCGGCGTGATCGACAAGATCTGCGGGGCCGAGGACTTCTCCTTCTACCAGAAGGAAGTGCCCGGCTTCTTCTATTTCATGGGCTGCACGCCGCCGGAGCGCGACGCGGCCACCGCGGCGCCCAACCACAGCCCGCGCTTCTTCGTCGACGAGGCGTGCCTCGCGCTCGGGGTGCGCACGCTCGCCGCGCTCGCGCTCGACTGGCTCTGCGCGCGCGCCTAGGGCCGTGGATCCGCGACCGCCCGGGACCACGCAGGGGCAGGGGCAGGCCCCGCCCATCGCCGCGGCGATCGAGCGCGCGGCGCGGCTCTACCAGGCGGGAAACCTCGATGGCGCGCAGGCGCTTTGCGAGGACATCCTGCGCGCCGACGCGCACCACTTCTATGCGCTGCACCTCCTCGCCACCATCGCGGCGCTGCGCGGCGAGCACGAGGAGTGCGTGCGGCTCGCCTCGCGCGCGCTCCAGGTCGACCCGCGCCATACGGAGGCGCTCTCGAACCGCGGGGCGTCGCTGCGCGCCCTGCGCCGCTACGACGAGGCGCTCGCCGACTACGATCGCGCGCTCGCGGTCTCGCCGCGCTCGGCCACCACGCTCAACAACCGCGGCGTGACGCTCGCCGCGCTCGGGCGCCACCGCGAGGCGGTCGAATGCTACGACCAGGCCCTCGCGATCGACGCCGACTACGCGCGCGCCCGCTACAACCGCGCGCTCTCGCGCCTCATGCTCGGCGACTTCCGCAACGGCTGGACCGACTACGAGTGGCGCTGGGCCGGCGGCGAGCAGCCCACGGGGCCGCGGCCGTTCAGGGTGCCGGCGTTCAGCGAGGCCGATTTCGGCAAGGGCCATCGCGTGGCGCTGTGGACCGAGCAGGGGCTGGGCGACGAGCTGCTCTTCTCGACGCTCGCCGCGCAGCTCGCCGCGCGCGGCGAATCCTTCGCGCTCGAGGTGGACCGGCGCCTCGTCGCTCCCTTCCGGCGCGCGCACCCGCAATGGGAGATCGCGGCGAAGGGCGCCTCGGACGAAGCGTTCGCGCGCTGCGACCGCCAGCTCGCCCTGGGCTCGCTCGGCCGGCTGCTGCGCAACACGCGCGAGGCGTTCGCCGGGCAGCCGCGCGCGCTCCTCGCCCCCGACGCGCCGCGGGCCGCCGCGTACCGCGAGCGCCTCGCGGCTCCGGGCGTGCGCGTAGTGGGCATCTCGTGGCGCACGTTCCAGCCGAAGAAGCGCACGTTCTACGAGCTCACGAAATCCGCGCCGCTCGCGGCCTTCGCGCCGCTCTCGCACGAGCGGGGCCTGCGCCTGCTCGACCTGCAGTACGGCGACACGGCGGCCGAGCGCGAGGCGTTCCAGCGCGACGGCGGGAACCTGCTCCGCCTCGACGAGCTGGACCTCTACGAGGATCTCGACGGCCTGCTCGCCGCCATCGAGGCGTGCGACGTCGTCGTCACCACGAGCAACGTGACGGCGCACCTCGCCGGCGCCATCGGCAAGCGCACCCTGCTCGTCTATCTCTCCGGCATCGCCCCGTTTCACTACTGGGTGCCGGGGCCCGGCGGCAAGAGCCTCTGGTATCCCTCGGTGCGCATCGTGAGCGGCCCCTCGATGGACACGTGGGCGCGCTGCCTCGGCGCGGCGCAGGAGATCCTCGCCGCGGGCTAGCGCGGCGCGCGCGCGACCCAGCGCTCGATGCCCTCGAAGGCGGCGTGCACGACGAGCGCGAGCGCGGCGGCGGGCAGCGCCCCGGCGAGCAGCGTCACGTCGTCGTTCAACGCGAGCCCCTGGGCGATGCGCTCGCCGAAGCCGCCCGCGCCGATGAAGGCCGCGATGGTCGCGGTGCCCACGTTGATCACCGCGGCGACCTTCACGCCGGCGAGGATCGTGGGCGCGGCGAGCGGCAGCTCGATCTTCGCGAGCGTGGTGCGGCGCGAAAGGCCGAGCGCCGCGGCGGCATCGTGCAATCCGCGCGGCACGCCCGCGAGCCCCGCGTGCGTGTTGCGCACGATCGGCAGCAGGGCGTAGAGGAAGAGCGCGAGCATCGCCGGCTTCACGCCGATCGAGCCCGTGAGGGGGATCAGGAACGCGAGGAGCGCCAGCGCGGGAATCGTCTGCACGAGCCCCACCACCACGAGGATCGGTTGCGCGAGGGCGCGGGTTCGCGCCGCGGCGATGCCGAGGGGCACGCCGAGGAGCACCGCGGCGGCGAGCGAGACGAACACGAGGGCCGCGTGCTGGGCGAGGAGCCGCGTGAAATCGGGCGCGAACACCGCCGCGGCGAGGCCGCGCCGGGCGGCGCGCGTGCCGGCCCCGAGGAAGCCCGCCGCGATGGAAGCGAAATCGCGATGCTCGAGCTCGGCCGCGGCGTTCAGCCCGATCATCGTGCGCTCGTCGATGCGCCCGGCGAGCGCCCCGATCGCGCGCCACGCGCGCGGGTGGCGCGCCGCGACGTCCGCGCGATGCAGCAGCACCGCGTCGTAGCGCGGAAAGTAATGCCGGTCGTCGTCGAGCACGACGATGCCGTAGCGCGCGATCTTGGCGTCGGTCGAATAGAGGTCGATGGCGTCCACCTGGCCCGCCGCGAGCGCCTCGTAGGCGAGCCCGTGGTCGAGGCCGAGCGGCGCCGCTTGCGGCAGGCCGTACGCCGCCTTCAATCCGGGCCACCCGTCGCGCCGGCCGAGGAACTCGTGGGAGAAGCCCAGCCGAACTTTCGGCAGCCGCGCGAGGTCCGAGATCTTCGCGACGCCGTGCTCGCGCGCGAAGGCGCCGCGCACGCCGATCGCGTAGCTGTCGGAGAAGCCGAGCGGCACGGAGGCCTGGAGGCCGCGGGCGCGCAGGCGGTCGTTGATCGCATCGAGGCCGAGGTCCTCCTGCACGCCGAGGATCTCGCGCGTGATGGTGCCGGTGTACTCGGGATAGACGTCGATCGCGCCGCGCGCGAGCGCCTCGCGCAGGATCGCGGTGTTGCCGAGCCCCGGCTTGTGCACTGCCTGCGCGCCCGCGGCCTGCGC
>DASUXK010000057.1:0-2714 GCA_036377935.1 Usitatibacter sp. | reverse complement strand
GAACGGCGTTCCTGCTGCAATTCCCGATGTTAGACTTTCCCGCGCCAAAAATCGAATGCGCACGAGGAGGAGAGCCGGATGGACGACGTGAAGAAGCCGGGCGTGGATCGCCGCTCGTTCCTGAAGTCGGCGATGGCGGGCGCGGGTGCCACCGCGGCCGCGCCGATGATGGTGGCGGCGGCGGAAAAGAAAGGCGACGAGAAGGGCCACGCGAAGGAAGCGAAGGAAGGCAAGGGCCACGGCGGCGTCGAGATCGTCGAGCGGCCCGGCTCCGACTTCATGGTCGACGCCATCAAGACGCTCGGCCTCGAGTACATGTCGCTCAACCCGGGCTCGAGCTTCCGCAGCCTGCACGAGTCGCTCATCAACTACGGCGGCAACCAGGCGCCCGAGCTCATCACGTGCATGCACGAGGAGGCGGCCGTCGCCATGGCGCACGGCTACGCGAAGGCCGCGGGCAAGCCGATGGGCGTCGCGGTGCACGGCACCGTCGGCCTGCAGCACGCGACGATGGCGATCTACAACGCATGGGTGGATCGGGTGCCGGTCGTGATGTTCGCCGGCAACGGGCTCGACATCACCAAGCGCCGCCCGGGCACCGAATGGAACCACTCGGTGCAGGATCCCGCGCTCATCGCGCGCGACTTCCTCAAGTGGGACGACTACCCGATGTCGCTGCAGCACTTCGCGGAATCGACGGTGCGCGCGTACAAGATCGCCACCACGCCGCCCATGGAACCGGTGCTCGTCACGGCCGACATCGACCTGCAGGAGGAGGCCGCGCACGGCGACAAGCTCTCGATCCCGAAGCTCGCGCACTCGATCCCGGCGCAGGGCGAGCGCGGCGCGCTGGCGGAGGCGGCGAAGTGGCTGGTGGAAGCGACGCATCCGGTCATCATCGCGGATCGCTGCGCGCGCACGCCCGCGGGCGTGGAGCACCTCGTCGCGCTCGCCGAGGCGCTGCAGGCCCCGGTCGTCGACCTCGGCGGCCGCATGAACTTCCCCAACAACCATCCGCTCTGGCAGAGCGGCAAGCGCGGCCTGATGAAGGAAGCGGACGTGGTCCTGCTCCTCGAGGTCGCGAACCCCTACGGGCAGTTCAACTCCATCTCCGATCCCTCGAAGAAGCTCACGCATTTCGCGAACAAGGACGCGCGCGTCATCGACATCTCGATGCACGACGTCTTCCTGCACTCGAACTACCAGGACTTCCAGCGCTACTGGCCCGCGGACCTCTCCATCAACGGCGATGCGCAGGCGAGCCTCGCCGCGCTCACCGAGGAGGTGCGCCGGCTCCTCACCGACGATCGCAAGCGCGCGCTCGGCCAGCGCGGCGAGAAGCTGAAGGAGATGCACGCGAAGTCGCGCAAGAAGGCGCTCGAGCAGTACGCGGTGGGCTGGGACGCGAGCCCGATCTCGACCGCGCGCATGGCGATGGAGCTCTACGCCCTCATCAAGGACGAGGACTGGTGCCTCGCCGTGAGCGACCGGCTGAAGGCGCCGCGCGCGCTATGGACGGTGACGAAGCACCACCAGATGCTGGGCGGGGCGGGGGCGCAGGGCGTGGGCTATTGCGCGCCGGGATCGCTCGGCGCGGCGCTCGCCAACAAGACGCGCGGGCGCTTCACGGTGACCTTCCAGCCCGACGGCGACCTCAACTACTCGCCGGGGGTGCTGTGGACGGCCGCGCACCACCAGATCCCGATCCTCTACGTGATGTTCAACAACCGCGCCTACCTGCACGAGACGATGCACATCCAGCGCATGGCCGGCATGCACAACCGCGACGTCTCGCGCTCGCACATCGGCACCACCATCGACAACCCGTACGTCGATTACGCGAAGCTCGCGCAGGCCTACGGCGTGTGGGCCGAGGGCCCGATCACCGATCCCGCGCAGCTCGCGGGCGTCTTCCGCCGCGCGGTGGACGTGGTGAAGTCGGGGCACCCGGCATTGGTGGACGTGGTCTGCCAGGGCGCCTGAGCCCCTATTTCAGCAGCGGGATCTCGCTCGCCTTGGGGCCGGCGGGGATGGAGGCGACATAAGCGTAGATGTCGCCGAGGTCGCGGTCGCTCAGGTACTTCGCCTCGTAGTGCGGCATCGAGCCGCGCGGATGGCGGACCTGGTTCATGAACGCCTCCCACGGCAGGGGCTTGGGCGCGAGCTTGGGGCCGTAGGGCTCGCCGTGGCCGACGGTGCCGTGGCAGGTCCAGCACAGGTTGCCCATGAAGAGCGACTTGCCCCGTTGCGGGTCGCCATCGGCGTGCGCGCCGAGCGAGGCGGCCGCGAGCGCTGCGGCCAGGATCGCGATTCTTCGCTTCATGCTTCCTCCTTTTGTTCTTTCATCATGACCGGGCGCGGACGGGGGCGGCGCTCGGCGAGCGAGAGGATACCGCCCGCGAGCAGGAACGCGCCGTTCGCCCAGAATACCGGCAGCAGCCCGAGGGCGGAGCCCATCGCGCCGAACACCAGCGGCACGCCGATCTGCGTGAGCTTGTTGGCGACCAGCCGCAGGCCCAACGCCTCGCCCGAGCGGCCGGGCGGGGCGTGGTTGTACGTGAGGATGATCGTGAGCGGCTGCGCGCAGCCCAGGCCCAGCCCCAGGAAAAAGGCCACGAGCGCGAGGAGCGGCCCCTGGGAGACGAGCGGCACCATGAGGTAGGTGGCGCCGGCCACGAAGAGCGAGGTCGTGAGCACCCCCAGCTCGCCCAGGC
>DASUXK010000056.1:0-6641 GCA_036377935.1 Usitatibacter sp. | reverse complement strand
GGCCTGGGCCTCATCGCGGTGGCGGGCTTCTTCCTCTACCTGCAGGGCTCGGGCGCGCACGACGAGCGGATGAGCGACGTCGTGAAGCCGCTGATCGGGCTCGCCTTCGGCTCCTCGCTGATCTCGATCTTCGCGCGACTGGGCGGCGGCATCTTCACCAAGGGCGCGGACGTGGGCGCCGACCTGGTCGGCAAGGTGGAAGCCGGTATCCCCGAGGACGACCCGCGCAACCCTGCTGTGGTCGCCGACCTCGTAGGCGACAACGTGGGCGACTGTGCCGGCATGGCCGCGGACCTGTTCGAGACCTACGCGGTGACGATCATCGCCACGATGGTGCTGGGCGCGCTGCTGCTGCCCAGCCCGACGATCGTCGGCAACGCGGTCACCTACCCGCTGGTGCTGGGCGGCGTCTCGATCGTGGCCTCGATCATCGGCACCTACTTCGTGAAGACGGCCGCGGGCGGCAAGATCATGAGCGCGCTCTATCGCGGCCTCGCCGTGGCGGGGCTGCTCTCGCTCATCGCCTTCTACTTCGTCACCGACTGGATGATGAAGGACGTGGTGGCGGCCTACCCCGGCATGACCGTGGCCAAGCTCTGGGGCACCTGCGTCGTGGGCCTGGTGCTGACCGCGCTCATGGTGATCATCACCGAGTTCTACACGGGCACCGAGTACTCGCCGGTGAAGCACGTCGCCGAGGCCTCGACCAAGGGCCACGCGACGAACATCATCGCGGGCCTGGGCGTGTCCATGCGCTCGACCGCCTGGCCGGTGCTCGCCGTGTGCGTCGCCATCTACGCCGCCTTCACGCTCGCCGGCCTCTTCGGCATCGCGATCGCCGCCACCTCCATGCTCTCGATGGCGGGGATCATCGTCGCGCTCGATGCCTACGGCCCGATCACCGACAACGCGGGCGGCATCGCCGAGATGGCGGAGCTGCCGAAGGAAGTGCGCAACGTGACCGATCCGCTGGACGCGGTCGGCAACACGACCAAGGCGGTGACCAAGGGCTACGCGATCGGTTCGGCGGGCCTCGCGGCGCTGGTGCTCTTCGCGGACTACACGCACCGGCTCGAGGAGGCGGGGCGGCACCTGAGCTTCGACCTCTCCAATCCGGCGGTGATCATCGGCCTCTTCGTGGGCGGCCTCATCCCCTACCTCTTCGGCGCGATGGCGATGGAAGCGGTGGGCCGCTGCGCCGGCGCGGTGGTGGAGGAAGTGCGCCGCCAGTTCCGCGACATCAAGGGCATCATGGAAGGCACCGCCAAGCCCGACTACTCGCGCGCGGTGGACATGCTCACCAAGGCGGCGATCCGCGAGATGATGATCCCGTCGCTGCTGCCGGTGCTCTCGCCCATCGCCGTGGCGATCATCGTGGGGCTCCTCATGGGCCGCGATGCGGGCGTGCAGGCGCTGGGCGGCATGCTCATGGGCACGATCGTGACCGGCCTCTTCGTCGCGATCTCCATGTGCACGGGCGGCGGCGCGTGGGACAACGCGAAGAAGTACATCGAGGACGGCCACTACGGCGGCAAGGGCAGCGACGCCCACAAGGCCGCGGTGACGGGCGACACCGTCGGCGATCCCTACAAGGACACCGCCGGCCCGGCCGTGAACCCGCTCATCAAGATCATCAACATCGTGGCCCTGCTCATCGTGCCCCTGCTGGTGAAATGAAAGCGTTCCTCCCCCTTGGGGGAGGGCCGGGGAGAGGGTCACAAGGGCCGCCTCGCGCGGCCCTTTCTTCCAGCCCGGAAGCGCTTCCTGTTCATCCGTGGTTCCTCGCATGTCGTCATTAGCCAGATGAAAGTCCTCGTCCTCGGAGCCGGAGTCGCCGGAGTGGCCGCCGCGTGGTACCTGCGCGAGGACGGCCACGAGGTCACCGTGCTCGAGAGGAACGACGCGGTCGCCCTGGAGACGAGCTTCGCCAACGGCGGCCAGCTCTCCTACAGCTACGTGGCGCCGCTCGCCAGCCCCTCGGTGATCCCGAAGATCCCGCCATGGCTCCTGCGCCGCGACTCGCCGCTCAAGTTCGTTCCCGAGCGGGACGCGGACCAGTGGCGCTGGATCGCCGCGTTCCTCGCCGCCTGCAACGCGCGGCAGTCGGACCTCACCACGCAGCGCCTGCTGCGCCTCGCGTTCTACAGCCGCGCGCTGATGCACGAGCTGGTGGCGGCGCACTGCCTCGACTTCGACTACGTGCGCAACGGCAAGCTCGTCGTGCATACCGCGCGCGCGTCGTTCGAGGCGGCGAAGCGGCTCCTCTCGTACCAGGCGAGCCTGGGCTGCGAGCAGGAGGCGCTGGACGCGGAGCGCACGGTGGCGGTGGAGCCGGCGCTCGCGTCGATGAGGCGGCGCATCGCCGGCGCCATCTACACGCCGAGCGAGGATGCCGGCGACTGCTTCAAGTTCTCCAACGAGCTCGCGCGCCTCATGACCCTGGGCGCGAACCCGGTGCGCCTGCGCTTCGGCGTGGCGGTCGAGCGCCTGCTCGCGATCGGCAAGCGCGTGATCGGCGTGGAGACGAGCCACGGCGTCTTCGAGGCCGACCGCTATGTCCTCGCGCTGGGCACGAGCGCGCCCGCCCTCGTGAAGCCCCTCGGCATCCGCCTGCCCGTCTATCCCCTCAAGGGCTACAGCCTCACGCTGCCGATCGCGGACGATGGCGCCGCGCCGCGCATCAGCGTCACCGACTACCAGCGCAAGGTGGTGTACGCCCGCCTCGGAAACGAGCTGCGCGTCGCCGGCATGGCCGACCTCGCCGGGCGCACCGCGCGCATCGACACCGAGCGGATCGGGCAGCTCGTCGAGGAGGTGCGTGCGACGTTTCCGGGCGCGAGCGATTTTGCGCGGCTGCAGCCGTGGTGCGGAATGCGCCCGGCCACGCCGCGCGGAACGCCGGTCCTCGGCGCCACGCCATACTCGAACCTGCTCCTCGACGCGGGCCACGGGGCGCTGGGCTTCACCCTCGCGCTCGGCACCGGCCGCATCCTCGCCGACGTCGTGGCGGGGAGGAAGCCCGCCGTGCCGCTCGACGGATTGCGCCTCGACGACTGAACGACCCCTCCAAGGAGAAAAACGATGGCCCTCGTCTTCTATCACGGTCACGGCTCGCCCTATTCCTGGCGCGTATGGCTCGCGCTCGAGCAGCTGCGCGTCCCGTACGAGCAGCAGGTCCTGTCGTTCTCGGCCGGGGATACGCGCAAGCCGGAATTCGTCGCGATCAATCCGCGCCACACGGTCCCGACGATCGTCGACGACGGCTATGCCCTGTGGGAGTCCGAGGCGATCCTCGAGTACCTCGACGAGCGCTTCTCCCGCGGCAAGCCCGTGCTCTATGCGGGCGACGCCCGCTCGCGCGCGCGCATCCGCCGGCTCTCGCGGGAGGCGCAGGAGTACCTCAACCTGCAGGGCGTGGACCGGATCGTGGACGAATACTTCTGGAAAGGCGACGAGCCGCCGGATCCCGCGAAGCTCCAGGAGGCGCGCGAGCGCGTGGCGGCGGAGCTCGAGTATTTTTCGAAGGAGCTGCGCGGCGACTACCTCGCGGGCGACGCACCGACCGCGGCCGACTTCGTGCTCTATCCGATGGTGGCGTACGTGAAGCGCGTCACGGCGAGGAAGCCCGAGTCGAAGCTCACCGAGCTCATTCCCCCGGCGCTCGCCGCGTGGGCGGGACGCATCGAGGCGATGCCGTACTTCGACAAGACGTATCCGCCCCACTGGCGGTGAGCCGGCGCGACCGCATGCGATTCGAGGTTCGCTGCACCGATGTCCTCGCGCGCCGCGCGACGCTCGCGCTCGCGCACGGCATCGTCGAGACGCCGGCCTTCATGCCCGTGGGCACCTACGGCACCGTGAAGACCGTCACGCCCGCGGAGCTCGAGGAGCTCGGCGCGCAGGTCGTGCTGGGGAACACGTTCCACCTGTGGCTGCGGCCCGGCCTCGCCGTCATCGAGAAGTTCGGCGGCCTGCACCGCTTCATGGGATGGGAGCGGCCGATCCTCACCGATTCGGGCGGCTTCCAGGTGTTCAGCCTCGGGCCCCTGCGCAAGGTGAGCGAGGAGGGCGTGGCGTTCCAGTCGCCGGTGAACGGCGATCGCCTCTTCCTCACGCCCGAGGAAGCGATGCGCATTCAGCGGGTGCTGAACTCGGACATCGCGATGGCGTTCGACGAGTGCACCGCGTATCCGGCGACGCGCGACGAGGCGGCCGGCTCGATGCGGCTCTCGATGCGCTGGGCGAAGCGCTCGCGCGATGCGTTCCAGGGCAGCGTGAACGCGATCTTCGGCATCGTGCAGGGCGGCATGTACGAGGACCTGCGCGACCAATCGGCGGCCGAGCTCGCGGCGATCGGCTTCGACGGCTACGCGCTGGGCGGGGTCTCGGTGGGCGAGCCGAAGGAGGACATGCGCCGCATCGTCGAGCATTGCGCCCCGCGCCTGCCCGCCGAAGCCCCGCGCTACCTCATGGGCGTGGGCACCCCGGAGGACATCGTGCATGCCGTGGCGAACGGCATCGACCTCTTCGACTGCGTGATGCCCACGCGCAACGCCCGCAACGGCTGGCTCTTCACGAGCCGCGGCGACGTGAAGATCCGCAACGCGCGGCACCGCGAGGATCCGGAGCCGCTCGATCCGACGTGCACGTGCTACACCTGCCGCCGCTTCAGCCGTGCCTATCTCCACCACCTGGACCGGGCGGGCGAGATGCTGGGGCCGCGGCTGAACACCCTCCACAACCTCCACTACTACCTCAGCCTCATGGCGCAGCTGCGGGATGCCATCGCCGCGGGGAAACTGGCCGATTTCCGCAGGCGATTCGAGAACGACCGCATGATAGAATCACAGGCTGGCTAGGCCAACGAAAAGCCAGCCGCATCAACCCTTTCCGCTCGGAGTCCCCAATGATCGGCACCGCATACGCCCAGGCCGCGGGCGCGGCCCAAGGCACCGACACGCTGATGGGCATGCTGCCCATCATCCTGATGTTCGTGGTCCTGTACTTCCTCATGATCCGGCCGCAGATGAAGAAGGCGAAGGAGCACCGCACCATGCTCGAGGCGCTCCAGAAGGGCGACGAGGTGATCGCGGTCGGCATCCTCGGGCGGATCGAGAGGATCACCGACAACTACCTCACGCTCGAGGTCGCGCCCAACGTCACGATCCAGGTGCAGAAGCAGGCCGTCACGCAGCTCCTGCCCAAGGGCACGATCAAGGGCGCCCTGTAAGTCATGAACCGGTATCCGCTCTGGAAGTACGTCGTCATCGCCGTCGCGCTGGTGGTGAGCCTCATCTACGCCGCGCCCAACCTCTTCGGCGAGATTCCCGCGGTCGAGGTGGCGGGCAAGCGCACCGCGATCAAGGTGGACGACGAGCTGCGCGACAAGATCCTCGCCGCGTTGAAGTCGGCCGACGTCCCGCCGGTCGCCACCGAGATGTCCGACGGCAAGCTTTCGCTGCGCTACGCGGATACCGACCGCCAGCTCAAGGCGCGCGACGTCGCCCAGGCCCAGATCGACAAGAACAACTACGGCGTGGCGCTGAACCTCGTGCCCAACACGCCGCATTGGCTGCGCGCGGTGGGCGCCAAGCCCATGTACCTCGGCCTCGACCTGCGCGGCGGCGTGCACTTCCTGCTGCAGGTCGACATGAAGTCGGTGCAGAACAAGGCGGTGGAGCGCTACCTCGGCGACATCCGCGCCCTGCTGCGCGATCGCAAGATCTACTACTCGGGCCTGGACCGCCAGGGCGACCGCATCGTGATCCGCTTCCGCGAGAAGGACCAGGAGGCGGCGGCGCTGCGCGAGCTGGGCACGCAGATGGCGGACCTCGCGATCAACCAGCAGGACACCGGCGCCGAGGGCGTGCTCGTCGCGACCATCAAGCCGGAGGTGGTGAAGTCCACCCAGGAGGCGGCGCTGCAGCAGAACATCCAGACGCTGCGCAACCGCGTGAACGAGCTGGGCGTCTCCGAGCCGATCGTGCAGCAGCAGGGCGCCGACCGCATCGTCGTGCAGCTCGCCGGCGTGCAGGATCCGGAGCACGCGAAGGAGATCATCGGCCGCACCGCGACCCTCGAGATCCGCCTCGTGGCGGAGGAGTACGCGCAGGGCCGCGGCGAGGACGCGTTCGCCCAGTACAAGGACCAGCCGGCGCCCGTGGGCACCGAGAAGTACTACGACCAGCGCGGCGCGCCCGTGCTGGTGAGGAAGTCCCTCGTGATCGCCGGGGACCGCATCACCAACGCGCAGGCCAACTTCGACCAGCAGACCGGCGGCCCGGTCGTGAACGTGAAGCTCGACAGCTCGGGCGGGCGCGTCATGCGGCAGACCACGCGCGAGAACGTCGGCAAGCGCATGGCGATCATGCTCGTGGAGAAGAGCGGCACGACGATCGCGATGTGGCCCAACATCCAGGAGGAGTTCGGGGCCGACTTCCGCATCACGGGCCTCTCGGACATCAACGAGGCGAAGGACCTCGCGCTGCTGCTGCGCGCCGGCGCGCTCGCCGCGAACATGGACATCATCGAGGAGCGTACCGTCGGCCCCTCGCTCGGCGCGGAGAACATCCAGAAGGGCTACGACGCGGTGCTCTACGGCTTCGTCGCGATCGCGGTCTTCATGGTGGTCTACTACGCCC
>DASUXK010000055.1:0-5220 GCA_036377935.1 Usitatibacter sp. | reverse complement strand
GTGAAGCCGAGCCGCTCGCCCGCGCGCGCGAGCGCGGCCACGTCGCCCGCGCGGCCGGCCCCGTAGCGGAAATCCGCCCCGACCAGCACATGGCGCGCGCCGTATTCCGCCGCGAGCCGCCGCGCGAACGCCTCGGCGTCGAGGGCGGCGAAGCGCCGGTCGAAGCGCTGCACGAAGGCGATCTCGATCCCGTGGCGCGCGATCTCGGCCAGCCGCTCGGACAGCGACGTGAGCCGGGGCGGCGCCGCCTGCGGGGCGAAGAGCTCGCGCGGCAGCGGCTCGAAGGTGAGCACCGCGGGAGCGAGCCCGCGGCGCGCGGCTTCGGCGCGCAGGCGATCGAGGATCGCGGCATGCCCGCGATGCACGCCGTCGAAGCTTCCGATCGCCACCGCGGTCGCGGGTCCGCCCGGCTTCGGGTGCCGCACGATGCGCATCGCCCGTCCCTCAGCCGTGGCGCGAGAAGTCGCGCAGCCGGAAGCCCATCGCGAAGAGCGACGCGAAGTAGGCGGCGGCGCCCGCGACGATCACCGCCGCGAGCTTCGCGATGCGCGGCCCCGCGCTGATCTCGAACCACGACGCCTCGCTGCCCATGGCGTACCAGAGCGCGCCGCCCATGAGATACAGCGCGACCGCGAGCTTGATGAGGAAGGCGCCCCAGCCCGGCTCCGGGCGGTACGTTCCCGAGCGGCGCATCAGCCACCAGAGCCAGCCCGCGTTGAAGCAGGCGCCCAGCGAGATCGCGAGCGTGAGGCCCGCGTGGCGCAGCCACGGCACGAGCAGCACGTTGAGGAGCTGGGTCGCCACGAGCGTGACGACGGCCACCTTCACCGGGGTGCGGATGTTCTGCTTCGCGTAGAAGCCGGGCGCGAGCACCTTCACGAGGATGATGCCGAGGAGGCCCACCGCGTAGCCGACGAGCGCGCTCCTCGTCATGAGCACGTCCATGCGCGTGAACGCGCCGTGCCAGAAGAGCGTCGCGATGAGCGGCACGGCGAGCAGCCCCAGCCCGACGGCCGCGGGCAGCGCGAGCACCAGCGTCGTGCGCAATCCCCAGTCGAGGAGCCGCGAATAGGCGACCGGATCGTCGGCCGCATGCTGGCGCACCAGGGATGGCAGGAGCACCGTGCCGAGCGCGACTCCCAGCAGCGCCGAGGGAAACTCCATCAGGCGGTCGGCGTAGTAGATCCAGGAAACCGGCCCGTCGCCCAGCCACGAGGCGATCTGCGTGTTGATGAGCAGGCTCACCTGCGCCACCGAGACGCCGAGCGCGGCGGGCGCCATCAGCTTGAGGATGCGCCGCACGCCTTCGTCCTTCGGGTCCCAGCGCGGCCGGGGGAGCATGCGGATCTTCGCGAGGAAGGGCACCTGGAAGGCGAGCTGCGCGAGGCCGCCGAAGAAGACCGCCCAGGCGAGCGCCACCACCGGGCGCTCGAGGTGCGGCGCGAGGAGGACCGCGAAGGCGATGAAGCACAGGTTGAGGAGCACCGGCGTGAAGGCCGGCGCCTTGAACGCGCCGTATGTGTTGAGGAGCCCCGAGGCGAACGACACCAGCGAGATGAAGAGGATGGACGGGAAGCAGATCCGCACCAGCGTGGCGGTGAGCGCGAACTTGTCCGGATCGGCCGCGAAGCCCGAGGCGCTGAGGTAGACCACCGCGGGCGCCGCGATCATCCCGATCGCGGTCACGACGAAGAGGCCCGCGGCGAGCACCGCGAGCACCTTGCCCGCCAGCTCGCGCGTCGCCTCGTCCCCGAGGCGGCCCCGATGCTCGCCCAGCACCGGCACGAAGGCCTGCGAGAAGGCGCCCTCGGCGAAGAGCCGGCGCAGCAGGTTCGGGATGCGGAAGGCGACGACGAAGGCGTCGAAGGCGAGCCCGGCGCCGAAGAAGCTCGCCAGCAGAATCTCGCGCACGAGCCCCGTGATCCGCGACAGCAGCGTCATGCCGCTCACGGAGGCGGCGGCCCTGAGGAGATTCAATCTAGGGCTTTGTTTCGTATGGACAAGCGGTGTATGATAACAGGCTTCGTTTTTCGAACTTCGACCGGGAAACCCCAGACATGGCCAACACCAAGCAGGCCGCCAAACGCGCCCGCAAATCGCTCAAGCAGCGCTCGCACAACGTGAGCATGCGCTCCGAGCTTCGCTCCGCGATCAAGAAGATCCGCGTGGCCGCCGAATCGGGTGACGCCGCCGCAGCGGCCGCCGCCTACCGCGCCGAGCAGGGCGCGATCGATTCGCTCGCGCGCAAGGGCGTGATCCACAAGAACAAGGCCGCGCGCCACAAGAGCCGCCTCGCCGCGCGAATCAAGGCGCTCTCGGGCGCCCGCGCGTAGCAGCGCTCCCGACCAGGCCGACGGCGGCCCCCGGGCCGCCGTTCTCGTTTCTGACGCCCGATTCGCCAATGAGAGGCACGCCATGACCGCAGAGCACCTGATGCACACCTACGCCCCGCAGCCGGTCGCGTTCGTGCGAGGCGAGGGCGTCTGGCTCTGGGACACCGAGGGCAAGCGCTACCTCGACGCGCTGGCCGGGATCGCGGTGAACGGCCTCGGGCACGCCCACCCCGTGCTGGTGCGCGCCCTCTGCGAGCAGGCGGCCAAGCTCATCCACACCTCGAACCTCTTCCGCGTGCCGGAGCAGGAGGCCGCGGCGGCCAAGGTCTGCGAGGTCTCGAACATGGACAACGCGTTCTTCGCGAACTCCGGCGCCGAGGCCAACGAGGCGGCCATCAAGCTCGCGCGCCTCTACGGGCACCAGCGCGGCGTCGAGAACCCGCAGATCATCGTCATGGAGAAGGCTTGGCACGGCCGCACGCTCGCCACGCTTTCGGCGACCGGCTCGCGCAAGGCCCAGGCGGGCTTCGAGCCGCTCATGGGCGGGTTCCTGCGCGTCCCCTACAACGACATCGCCGCGATCGAGCGCCTCGCCGACAACGGCTCGGTGGTCGCGGTGCTCCTCGAGGTGCTGCAGGGCGAGGGCGGCATCAACGTCGCCCACCTCGACTGGCTGCGCCAGGTGCGCGAGATCTGCGACCGCAAGCAGTGGCTGATGATGATCGACGAGGTGCAGAGCGGGGTCGGCCGCACCGGCAAGTGGTTCGCGCACCAGTGGGCGGGCATCGTCCCGGACGTGATGCCGCTCGCCAAGGGGCTGGGCTCCGGCGTGCCGATCGGCGCGTGCCTCGCGCGCGGCGCGGCGGCGAAGGTCTTCAAGCCGGGCAACCACGGTTCCACCTTCGGCGGCGGGCCCCTCGTCTCCGTGGCCGCGCTCACCACCCTCGAGGTGATCGAGAAGGACGGGCTCCTCGCGCACGCGCAGCGCATGGGCGAGGTCATCCAGGAGGGCCTGAAGGGCGAGCTCGCCGGCGTGGCCGGGGTGAAGGAGATCCGCGGCATGGGCCTCATGATCGGCGTGGAGCTCGACCGCCCGTGCGGCGACATCGTGCGCCGCGGGCTCGCCGCGGGCCTGGTCGCCAACGTCACCGCCGAGCGCGTGATCCGGCTGCTTCCGCCGCTCGTCATCCAGGAGGCCGAGGCGAAGCAGCTGGTCGCGATCCTCGCGCCGATCGTGAAGTCGTTCCTGGCCGAGACGCCCGCGGCCGCGGCGGCGTGAAGCATTTCCTGCAGCTCACCGACCTGGAGCGCGAGGAGCTCGAGCACCTCTTCCGGCGCACGCGCGTCATCAAGGAGCGCTTCAAGAACTACGTCGCCTACCAGCCGTTGGCCGACCGCATGCTCGCGATGGTGTTCGAGAAGAGCTCCACGCGCACGCGCGTCTCCTTCGAGGCGGGCATCCACCAGCTCGGCGGCTCGTCCATCGTGCTCAACACGAGCGAGACGCAGCTCGGCCGCGGCGAGCCCATCGAGGACGTGGCCCGCGTCATCTCGCGCATGGTGGACATCGTGATGATCCGCACGTACGAGCACTCGATCATCGAGCGCTTCGCGGCGAACTCGCGCGTGCCCGTGATCAACGGGCTTACCAACGACTACCACCCGTGCCAGATCCTGGCGGACATCTACACGTTCGTGGAGCATCGCGGTCCCATCACGGGCAAGACGGTCGCGTGGATCGGCGATGCGAACAACATGCTGAACACGTGGATCCAGGCCGCGGAGATCTTCGACTTCCGCGTGCGCGTCGCCGCGCCCAAGGGCTACGGGGTCGACGGCTCGCGCGCGACGTGCCGCCACGTCGAGGTGTGCGCGAAACCGATCGAGGCGGCCGCGGGCGCCGACCTCGTCACGACGGACGTCTGGACGAGCATGGGCTTCGAGGACGAGACGGATGATCGCCTGAAGGCCTTCGAGGGCTTCACCGTCGACGCGCACATCATGGGCGCGGCCCGCAAGGAGGCGCTCTTCATGCACTGCCTGCCCGCCCATCGCGGCGAGGAGGTCACGAACGACGTGCTCGAAGGCGCGCAGAGCGTCGTCTGGGACGAGGCCGAGAACCGGCTGCACGTGCAGAAGGCGTTGATGGAGTACTTATTGCTGGGGAAGATGGAGAACTGAGATGCCCTCATTCGATATCGTCTGCGAGCCGAACAGCGTCGAGGTGAAGAACGCCATCGACCAGGCGAACAAGGAAATCTCCAACCGCTTCGACTTCAAGGGCAGCGACGCGCGGATCGAGCAGAAGGAGCTCGAGCTCACTGCCTTCGCCGACAGCGATTTCAAGCTGGGCCAGGTGCGCGACGTCCTCATGGGCAAGTTCGCCAAGCGCGGCGTCGATGCGCGCTTCGTGAAGCCCGAGGATCCGGAGAAGATCGGCGGCGACAAGGTGAAGCAGAAGCTCACGGTGAAGAAAGGCGTGGACCAGGAGCTTGCCAAGCGCATCGTGAAGCTGCTCAAGGATTCGAAGATGAAGGTCACGGCCTCCATCCAGGGCGACGTCGTGCGCGTCACCGGCGCGAAGAAGGACAATTTGCAGGAAGCGATCCAGCTCGTGCGCGCGCAAGTGAGCGACGTGCCGCTCTCGTACCAGAACTTCCGCGACTAGCCGCTACCCGAGCAGGGCGCGCAGCAGCCCGAGCCGCGCGCGCGTCCGCATCGGCGCGGCGTTCATCTCCACGGGCGCGTCGAACGCCTCGGCATGCAGGTCGCCGGGATCCACGCCCAGCCTCGACGCCGCCGCGGCGCATGCGTCCACCATGCCGGCGGGGCCGGCGACATAAACCGCGAAACCCCGCAGCGATTCGAAATCGCTTTCGACGGCGTC
>DASUXK010000054.1:0-6561 GCA_036377935.1 Usitatibacter sp. | reverse complement strand
CCGCCGCCGCCCACGCCGGCGCCGCCGGCGCCCGACATGCTCGCCATGCTCAACGCACGGCGCGCGCAGCGCCGCGCGGCGCAGGCGGCCGCCGCGGCGCCCGAAGGCAGCCCCAACCCGGCGCCGGTCGAGGACGAGGGCGCGGCCGCGCTCGCGCGCAACCTCGACTCGCTCAAGGGCGACGACCGCACCGGCGGGATCTTCCAGATCCTCGAGAAGGGCAGCTACACCGCCGAGTACGCGTTCAATGGCTGGCGTCCGGATACGCAGCGGCGTTGGCGCGAGGTGATCGAGGTGCACGTGAAGCCGGGCGAGGACATCGATCGCGCGATCGTGCGAAGCATGATCGCCCTCATCCGCACCCACTACACGGGCGACTTCCTCTGGGAGTCGCAGCGGCTCGGGCGGGTGGTGACGCTCTCCGCGCGCCCCGAGGACAACGCGTATCTCGAGGAATTCCTGATCCGGGAGTTCTTCGGCACGCCGATCCTCAATCGTCCGCCGGCGCAGCGCTGAAGCGCTCGAGCGCGCGCCGCGCGCGGGTGCGCAGCGCCCAGCGCACGGGGCCGAGCCAGCCGAACGCGGCGCCCGCCGGGCCCAGCGCCTGCGCGCTCCAGCGCCAGAGCGAGTAGTGGTCGTACTGGCGCGAGATGCGTCCATCCCGGAAGGCGAAGAGGGAGCGCCCGTGGATTTCGACCGGGCGCCCGCGCACCCGGGCGCGAACGGTCCAGCGCGCCGTCGCGCCGTCCGCGCCGCCGCTCGCCTCGTCGAGCCGGATCTCGTATGCCTCCCCGGGCGCGAGGCGCATGCGCCACAGGTCCCTCACGGCGTCGCCACGCAGGCGGGGATGCAGCGGCTCGGAATAGAAGATCTCCGGGTGGTAGCAGGCGGCCGCCTCCTCGGCCCCTCGGGCGGCGAGGGCGGCGTAGAGACGGCGGACGACGGATTCGTGGGGATGCATGGATCGACCGGCGGCGCTTGACCCGAGTCAAGGCCCGCCCGTTCTCCGCCTTTCTATACTTTCGGGCATGGCGCTGGGGGTCCTCCCCGGGCCGACCGCTTTTCCGAGGAGATCCCCATGGTTACCGCAGTCGCCTCCGAGGCGAAACCCAAGCCTGTGCCCAGCAACGTCGAGATCGCCCAAGCGGCGAAGCTGAAGCCCATCGGCGAGATCGCGAAGAAACTCGGCATCCCCGACGAGGCGATCGAGCAGTACGGGCGCTACAAGGCCAAGATTTCCCTCAACTATATCGATTCCCTGAAGGGCAAGCCGAACGGCAAGCTCGTCCTCGTCACCGCCATCAGCCCGACGCCCGCCGGCGAGGGCAAGACCACGACCACCGTGGGCCTGGGCGACGCGCTCAACGAGGTGGGCAAGAAGGCGATGATCTGCCTGCGCGAGCCTTCCCTGGGCCCCGTGTTCGGGATGAAGGGCGGCGCCGCGGGCGGCGGCTACGCCCAGGTCGTGCCGATGGAGGACATCAACCTCCACTTCACCGGCGACTTCAACGCCATCGCGCTCGCGAACAACCTGCTCGCCGCGATGATCGACAACCACATCAACCACGGCAACGAGCTGGGCTTCGACCAGCGGCGCATCACCTGGAAGCGCGTGGTCGACATGAACGACCGGGCGCTGCGCGAGGTCGTGGTGGCCCTCGGCGGGCCGGCGAACGGCTTCCCGCGCGAGGACGGCTTCGACATCGTCGTGGCCTCCGAGGTGATGGCGATCTTCTGCCTGTCGACCAGCATCAAGGACCTGAAGGAGCGCCTGGGCAAGATCGTGGTCGGCTACACCCGCGACCAGAAGCCGATCCTCGCCCGCGACCTGAAGGCCCACGGCGCCATGGCCGCGCTCCTCAAGGACGCGCTCGCGCCGAACCTCGTGCAGACGATGGAGCACACGCCGGCGATGATCCACGGCGGCCCGTTCGCGAACATCGCGCACGGATGCAACACGGTGCTCGCGACGCAGACGGCGCTGAAGCTCGCCGACTATGTGGTGACCGAGGCGGGCTTCGGCGCGGACCTGGGCGCCGAGAAGTTCATCGACATCAAGTGCCGCAAGAGCGGCCTCAAGCCCTCGGCGGTGGTGCTCGTCGCCACGATCCGCGCGCTCAAGTACCACGGCGGCGTGGACGTGAAGGAGCTCGGCAAGGAGAACCTCGAGGCGCTCGAGAAGGGCATCTCCAACATCGAGCGCCACGTGAACAACATCCGCAACAACTACGGCCTGCCCTGCGTCGTCGCGATCAACCATCGCGCCGAGGATACGGATGCCGAGGTGAAGCTGCTGCAGGACAAGATGGCCCACCACCAGGCGAAGGTCATCCTCGCGCGCCACTTCGCGCACGGCGGCAAGGGCGCCACGGACCTCGCGAAGGAAGTGGTGCGCCTGTGCGAGGAGCCGAACTCCTTCAAGTTCGTCTACGACGAGAACGACAGCCTCTGGGACAAGATGAAGGCGATCGCCACGAAGATCTACGGCGCCTCCGACATCACCGCGGATTCCAAGGTGCGCGCGCAGATCAAGAAGTACCAGGAGTCGGGCTACGGCCACTATCCGATCTGCGTGGCGAAGACCCAGTACTCGTTCTCCACGGACCCGCAGCTGCGCGGCGCGCCCTCCGGGCACGTCGTGAACGTGCGGGAGGTGCGGCTCGCGGCCGGCGCCGAGTTCATCGTGATGATCTGCGGCGACATCATGACGATGCCGGGTCTGCCGAAGGTGCCGTCGGCCTGCAACATCGACGTCTCCGACGAAGGCAAGATCTCGGGGCTCTTCTGAGCGTTTTCCCCTGACTGGGGCCCCGCCGCCGCGGGGCCGGTTCCCGCGCCATTCCCTTCCCCGGGAATCCAGGACGCCGCCTCCGCCTCGCGGGGGCGGCGTTTTCGTTTGTGGCGCCGATCACACTTTTCGCTCCGGTGTTCCCGACCCCCTTTCCGCGGGCGCTTTCGGCGATAATTGCCGGCGCCATTCGCAACGAACGACGGGAACAGCATGCGGCTCCAGGGGAAGGTGGCGGTGGTCACGCGCGCGGGACGCCGCGCATGAGCGCCGAGGCGCGCACCATCGGCAAGTACCGCGTCCTCTCCGAGCTGGGGCGCGGCGCGACGGGCAAGGTGTTCCTGGCCGACGATCCGTTCGCCAAGCGCAAGGTGGCCATCAAGGTGGCCTACCCCGACGCGCTCAAGAACCGCGAGGACGGCGCGTTCTACCGCAGCATGTTCCTCAACGAGGCGGCGCTCGCCGGCAAGGTGAACCACCCGCACATCGTCCAGATCTACGACGCCGTCGTCGAGGACGAGTACAGCTACATCGTGATGGAGTACGTCGAAGGCGGGACGCTCGAGAAGTTCTGCCAGGCGCCGAACCTCCTCGATCCGCGCGAGGTGGCCGAGATCGTGTTCAAGTGCGTGCGGGCGCTCGCCTTCGCGCACGCGCTGGGCCTCACGCACCGCGACATCAAGCCCGGCAACATCCTCCACAACGAGGGCACCGACATCAAGATCGCGGACTTCGGCGCCGCGATCAACCGCGTCTCCGACCGCACCATGATCATGAACGTGGGCTCGCCCGCGTACATGGCGCCCGAGCTCGTGACGGGCGGCGCGCAGGCCTCGCACCTCACCGACATCTACGCGCTCGGGGTGGTCATGTACTACCTGCTCGCGGGCAAGCTCCCGTACCAGGGCGCGAACACGATGAGCGTGATCTACCAGATCGTGAACACGGACCCCGAGCCGCCGGCCACGGCGCGCCCGGGCCTTCCGCCCGAGCTCGACGCGATCGTGATGAAGGCGATCGAGAAGGACCCGGCGAAGCGCTACGCGTCCTGGGACGAGTTCGGGCAGGCGCTCGCGGAGACCTGGAAGAAGGACCAGAAGGCCGAGGAGCGCCGCGGGCAATCCGACGCCGAGCGCTTCAACGTGCTGCGCACGCTGCCCTTCTTCCGCCACTTCCCCGAGAACGAGCTCTGGGAGGTGATGCGCATCAGCAAGTGGGCGCGGTTCCATCCCGACACCGTGCTCATCAAGGAAGGCGACCACGGCGACTCGTTCTACATCCTCGCCGGCGGCTACGTGCGCGTGACGCGCGGCAAGCGAACGCTCTCGGTGCTCACCGCGGGCGATTGCTTCGGCGAGATGTCCTACCTCGCGGGCGACAAGAGCGGCTCGCACCGCTCGGCCACGGTCACGACCACTTCCGACTGCATCGTGATGAAGATCCGCGCCGACGACCTGCGCAAGGCCTCGCTCTCCTGCCGCCGCCTCTTCGACGAGCGCTTCCTCAACACCCTCGTCACCCGCCTCGAAGCCGCCAACCAGCAGCTCGCGGTCCTCTCCTGAAAATCGAAAATCGGGGACAGACCACATTTATCCAAGGGCGAAACGATTTAGCGCATGTCTTCGTTTCGCCCTTGGATAAATGTGGTCTGTCCCCGATTTTCGCTGTTCCCCGTTTTCAGCGGTTGAAGAGGTAGAAGGCGAAGAAGACGGCGATCATCGCGAAGGCGAGGACGAGCTTCGCGATGGCGGCGAGCAGCAGGCCGAGCGAGGTGCCGAGGCCGACCTTGCCGGCGCGCACCAGGCCGCCGCGGGCGAGGAGCTCGCCCAGCACGGCGCCCACGAAGGGGCCGAGCACGATGCCCGGGATGCCGAAGAAGATGCCCACCACGGCGCCGATCGCGGCGCCCGCGAGCGCCTGCGGGCTCGCGCCCACGCGCTTGGCGCCGAGCACGGAGCCGAGGAAGTCCACGCCCATGGAGATGAGCCCGAGCGCGGCGACGATCGCCAGTCCGCCGAATCCCACGCGCGCGAAATCGTCGGCCCAAGCGGCGACGAAGAGCCCCGCGAAGACGAGGATCGCGCCGGGCAGCACCGGGAGCACCGTGCCGGCGAGGCCCGCGAGCACGAGGAGGATGGCGAGCGCGTCGAGGAGGAGGCGAAGGGTCACGGTATCATTGTAGGGTGAGTGCCCTGCGCGATGCTCCCGACATACATTCCCGCCGCTCGGAAGTGGCCGGCCGGCTCGCGCGCGCGCTGGCCTCGGGCTCGGTGCTCGTCGACCGCGAGGACCTGAAGCCCTACGAATGCGACGGCCTCTCCGCGTACCGCGCGACGCCGCTCGTCGCCACGATCCCGGCCGACGAGGGCGAAGTGGCGGCGGTGCTCGCGGTGGCGCGCGAGACGGGCACGCCGGTCGTCGCCCGCGGCTCGGGCACCGGCCTGTCCGGAGGCGCGCTCCCGCTCGCCGACGGCATCCTTCTCTCGCTCGCCAGGTTCAACCGCATCGTCGAGGTGGACCCGCTCGCGCGCCGCGCGCGGGTGCAGCCGGGCGTCACGAACCTGCGCATCTCGCAGCACGTGGCGCCGCTCGGCCTGTACTACGCCCCCGATCCCTCGAGCCAGATCGCCTGCTCCATCGGCGGCAACGTGGCGGAGAACTCGGGCGGCGTGCACTGCCTCAAGTACGGCCTCACCGTGCACAACGTGATGCGCGTGCGCGCCCTCACCATCGAGGGCGATACGCTCGAGCTCGGCAGCGAGGCGCTCGATGCGCCGGGCTACGACCTCCTCGCGCTCGTCACGGGTTCCGAGGGCCTGCTCGCCGTGACGCTCGAAGTCACGGTGAAACTCCTGCCGAAGCCGGAGACCGCGCAGGTCGTCATGGCCTCGTTCCCCGACGTCGAGAGCGCGGGCGAAGCGGTGGCGAGCGTGATCGGCGCGGGCATCGTCCCCGCGGGGCTGGAGATGATGGACCGCCTCGCCACGCGCGCCGTCGAGGACTTCGTGCACGCGGGCTACGACCTCGAGGCCGAGGCGATCCTCCTCGTCGAATCGGACGGCACGCGCGAGGAGGTGGCCGACGAGACGCGCCGCATGATCGAGGTGATGCGCGCGAGCGGCGCGACGGATATCCGCTGCTCGTCGAGCGAGGCCGAGCGGCTGCGCTTCTGGTCGGGCCGCAAGGCCGCGTTCCCCGCCGTGGGCCGCATCTCGCCCGATTACTACTGCATCGACGGATCGATCCCGCGCGGCACGCTGGCCCACGTGCTCAAGCGCACGGAGGAGATGTCGACGAAGTACGGCCTGCGCTGCGCCAACGTGTTCCATGCGGGCGACGGCAACCTGCACCCGCTGATCCTCTACGATGCCAACGTGCCCGGCGAGCTGGAGAAGACCGAGGCGTTCGCCGCGGAGCTGCTCGAGCTCTGCATCGAGGTCGGCGGCACCATCACCGGCGAGCACGGCGTCGGCATCGAGAAGATCAACCAGATGTGCGTGCAGTTCCGCGCCGAGGAAATCGCGCAGTTCCATGCGGTGAAGGCGGCGTTCGACCCGCAGGGGCTGCTCAACCCGGGCAAGGCGATCCCGCTGCTCGCGCGCTGCGCCGAGTACGGGGCGATGCGCGTGAAGGGCGGCGCGCTCCCGCACCCCGACCTGCCGCGCTTCTGATGGCTTCCACGACAGAAGCGCTCGGGGGCCGGCCGCCCGTCGAAGCCTCCGCCCGGGCGCGGGTCCTCCAGGCGTTGCGCGCCGTGCGCCCGCCGCTGGCGA
>DASUXK010000053.1:0-7701 GCA_036377935.1 Usitatibacter sp. | reverse complement strand
TCCTCCTCGCGCGCACCGACGCGGAGGCGGCCGATTTGATCACCTCGGACGTCGACGAGAACGACAAGCCCTTCCTCACCGGCGAGCGCACGAGCGAGGGCTTCTACCGCACGCGCAAGGGCTTCGACCAGGCGCTCTCGCGCGGCATCGCCTACGCCGGGTACGCGGACCTCGTGTGGTGCGAGACCGGCACGCCGGACCTCGACTTCGCGCGCCGCTTCGCCGAGGGCGTGAAGGCGAAGTATCCCGACAAGATGCTCGCGTACAACTGCTCGCCGTCGTTCAACTGGAAGAAGAACCTCGACGACGCCACCATCGCGAAGTTCCAGCGCGAGCTGGGCGCGATGGGCTACAAGTTCCAGTTCATCACCCTCGCCGGCTTCCACGCGCTCAACTACGGCATGTTCGACCTCGCGTACGGCTACGCGCGCGAGAACATGACGGCGTTCGTGAAGCTGCAGCAGGCCGAATTCGCCGCGGCGGAGAAGGGCTTCACCGCGGTCAAGCACCAGCGCGAAGTGGGCACCGGCTACTTCGACGAGGTGACGCAGGTGATCCAGGCGGGCAAGTCGTCGACCACGGCGCTCGCGGGATCCACCGAGGACGAGCAGTTCTTCATTACGCCGACGCCTTTGCAGGAGGCCCGGCAACGGCAAGCCGCCGCGGCCGATTGATTCCTGGCGTCATCCTCGCGAAGGCGGGGACCCACTTTGGAGACGCACCGACCATGAAAAGAGACGACTTCGAGACCCCGGGCATCCAGCTTCCGCCGGACCAGCCCAACCTGTTCGACCGCATCCTGACGCCGCCCGCGCTGGGCTTCGTCGCGCACCTGCATCGCCGGTTCGAGCCGCGCCGGCGCGAGCTGATGCGCGCGCGCGCCGAGCGCCAGAGGAAGCTCGACGCGGGCGAGACCTTCGGCTTCCTGCCCGAGACGCGCGGCATCCGCGAGGGCGCCTGGACCGTCGCGCCGATCCCGGCCGACCTGCAGGACCGCCGCGTCGAGATCACCGGACCCACCGACCGCAAGATGGTGATCAACGCGCTCAACTCCGGCGCCTCCACCTTCATGGCGGACTTCGAGGATTCCCTCACGCCGACGTGGGAGAACGTGGTGCGCGGCCAGATCAACCTGCGCCAGGCGATCGACCGCACCATCGGCTTCAAGAGCCCCGAGGGCAAGGTCTACGAGCTGAACGAGAAGACCGCGGTCCTCATCGTGCGCCCGCGCGGCTGGCACCTGGTCGAGAACCACATGAAGGTGGACGGCGAGCCCGTCGCCGGCGCCTTCTTCGACTTCGGCCTCTTCATGTTCCACAACGCCGAGAAGCTCCTCGCCAACGGCAGCGGCCCGTACTTCTACCTGCCGAAGATCGAGAGCCACCAGGAGGCGCGCCTCTGGAACGAGGTGTTCAACGAGGCCGAGTCGCGCCTCGGGCTCGCCCGCGGCACGATCAAGGCGACGGTGCTGATCGAGACGCTGCCCGCCGCGTTCGAGATGGACGAGATCCTGTACGAGCTGCGCGACCACGCCGCGGGCCTGAACTGCGGGCGCTGGGACTACATCTTCTCGTGCATCAAGAAGCTGCGCCGCCACGACTTCGTGCTGGCCGACCGGGGCCTGGTCACGATGACCAGCCCCTTCCTGCGCGCGTATTGCCAGCTCCTCGTGAAGACCTGCCACCGCCGCGAGGCCTTCGCGATGGGCGGCATGGCCGCGCAGATCCCGATCAAGGGCGACGCCGCGGCGAACGAGGCAGCGATGGCCAAGGTGCGCGCCGACAAGGAGCGCGAGGCCAACGACGGCTTCGACGGGACCTGGGTCGCGCACCCGGGCCTCGTGCCGATCGCCAAGGAAGTCTTCGACCGCATCATGCCCGCGCCGAACCAGGTCTCGCGCAAGCGCGAGGACGTGAAAGTGAAGGCCGCGGACCTGCTCGACTTCCAGCCGCAATCGCCGATCACCGAGGCGGGAATGCGCACCAACATCAACGGGGGCCTGCAGTACATCGGCTCGTGGCTGGGCGGCCAGGGCTGCGTGCCGATCAACCACCTGATGGAGGACGCGGCCACCGCCGAGATCTCGCGCACGCAGATCTGGCAGTGGATCCGCTCGCCCAAGGGCGTGATGGAGGACGGGCGCAAGGTGACCCTCGACCTGTTCCGCCAGATGCTCGCCGAGGAGCTGCGCAAGGTCTCCGCGATGCCGGGCGCCTTCGGCATGAAGTACGACGAGGCCGCGTGGTTGCTCGACAAGCTCGTCTCGAGCGACGAGTTCATCGACTTCCTCACGGAGCCGGCGTACGACATGGTCGCGTCGTCGTCTTCGTCGTCGCCGGCGCAGGCGGGACAGGCGATGGCCGCGTGACGCGATAGCGGGAAGGAGAAAAGCGCGACGCGGCGCCGTCCGCCGCGCGGGCCCCGGGCAGGATCCCCGGGGCTTTTTTTCGCCCGGGTTTCCCGTACGATGCGGCGCCGATACATCGTGCCGCGATATACATCCGCGGCCTCGTGTGTTAGCTTCCAGCGGGACGCCGGGCCGCATCGAAGGAGCACCGGCCACGCAACGAACCCCCTCGCACGCGAGCCCGATGCCTTCCATCTCCGGCCTTTCCCCGATTTTCCGCCTCTCCGGTCCTCGTCTCCGCCTCCCGCGCATCGTCGCCTTCGCCGTGGCATGCCTCGCCGCCGCGGGGCTCGCGCAAGCGCAGACTCCGCCCACGATCACATCGGCGTCCTACGACGCCAGCACCGGGCTCCTCGCCGTGACCGGCACCGATTTCGCCGCGGCGAGCGGCGCGGCGAACGACATCGTGGCGAACAAGCTCACGCTCACCGGCGAGGGCGGCGCCACGTACACGCTCACCGACACCGCGGACGTCGAGATCGCCTCCGCCACCTCGTTCACCATCGTCCTCTCCGCCACCGATCGGGCGAGCGTGAACACGATCATCAACAAGAACGGCACATCCTCGACCGGAGGGACGACTTATAACCTCGCCGCCGCCGAGGACTGGGATGCCGGCGCCGATCCGGCGGCCGCCATCGCGGATACCACCGGCAACGGCATCACCGCCTCGAACGTCGCCGTGCCGGCGATCACCAGCGCAACCTACGACGCGGACGCCGGCGTGCTCACGGTGACCGGCAGCGGCTTCCTGTCCCTGGCCGGCGCGAGCAACGACATCGTCGCGAACAAGCTCACGCTCACCGGCGAGGGCGGTGGCACGTACACGCTCACGGATACGGCGAACGTCGAGATCACCTCGGGCACCTCGTTCACCGTCTCGCTCTCCGCGACCGACCGATCGGCCGTGAACCGGATCCTCAACAAGAACGGCACATTGTCGACCGGAGGAACGACGTACAACCTCGCGGCCGCCGAGGACTGGGATGCCGGCGCCGACGCCGCCGTGGTCGTCGCCGACACCATCGGCAACGCCATCACCGTCTCGAACGTGGCCGTGCCGGCGATCACCAGCGCGACCTACAACGCGGCGACCGGCGTGCTCACGGTGACCGGCAGCGGCTTCCTGTCCCTGGCCGGCGCGAGCAACGACATCGTCGCGAACAAGCTCACGCTCACCGGCGAGGGCGGCGCCACGTACACGCTCACCGATACGGCGAACGTCGAGATCACCTCTGGAACTTCGTTCAGCCTCACCCTCTCCGCGACCGATCGATCGGCGGTGAACCCGCTCCTCGACAAGAACGGGACGGCCTCGGTCGGAGGGACGACCTACAACCTGGCGGCCGCCGAGGATTGGGCCGCCGGGGCGGATGCCGCCGTAGTCGTCGCAGATACCACCGGCAACGGCATCACGGTCTCGAATGTCGCGCCACCGGCGATCACGAGCGCGACCTACGACGCCGCGACCGGCGCGCTCGCGGTGACCGGCAGCGGGTTCATCGCGGCGAGCGGCGCGGGGAACGACATCATCGCGAACAAGCTCACGCTCACCGGCGAGGGCGGCGCCACGTACACGCTCACCGATACGGCGAACGTCGAGATCGCCTCCCCCACGGCGTTCACGGTGACGCTCTCGGCGACCGATCGGTCGGCCGTGAGCCTCATCCTCAACAAGAACGGATTCGGCTCGACGGGCGGAATCGCGTACAACCTGGCGGCGGCCGACGACTGGGATGCCGGCGCGGATGCCGCCGCGAACATCGCGGACACCACGGGCAACGGCGTTCTCGTCTCCAATGTCGCGGTACCGACCATCACCGACGCGACCTACGATGCCGGCACGGGCGTGCTCGCCGTCACCGGCACCGGCTTCCTGTCCCTGGCCGGCGCGAGCAACGACATCGTCGCGAACAAGCTCACCCTCACCGGGAATGGCGGCGCGACGTACACGCTGACCGATACGGCGAACGCGGACGTCACGTCCGGCACCTCGTTCACGGTGACGCTTTCGGCCACCGACAAGGCGGGGGTGAACGTCATCCTCGAGAAGAACGGCCCCACCGCGACCGACGGCACGACCTACAACCTGGCGGCCGCGGAGGATTGGGCCGCGGGCGCGGATGCTGCCGTAGTCGTCGCAGATACCACCGCCAACGGAATCACGGTTTCGGGCATCGCGCCGCCCGTGGTGACGTTCATCGTGACGCCGAGCGCCGGACCGAACGGCACCATCGCGCCCGCGACGCCGCAGTCCGTCGTCGCTGGCGCGACGACGTCATTCACGGTGACGCCGGGCGCCGGCTATTCGGCGAGCGTCGGCGGGACGTGCGGCGGCACGCTCGTCGGGGCCACATATACGACCAATGCGATCAACGCGAGCTGCACGGTGATCGCGAGCTTCACCGCGCTGCCGGTGACCAGCTACTCGGCCCCCTCGCCGACGGGCACCGGCACGATCACCGCATCGTTCACGGGCGGCGGCGCCGGCTGCGGCTTCGCGACCGCCGCGTTCATTCCGCTCACCGGCGCGCCGCGCTCCCCGCCCGTCGCGCCGGCGACGATCATCTTTCCGCACGGCCTTTTCGACTTCACGTTGTCGGGCTGCACGGCGGGCTCCACGGTGAGCTTCTCGATCACGTATCCCACGCCGCTGCCCTCGGGCACCGCGTACTGGAAGTACGGGCCGACCGCCGCGGACGCGTCGCCGCATTGGTACCAGCTCCCCGCGAGCGTGAGCGGCGACACGATCACCTTCAGCATCACCGACGGAAGCACGGGCGACGACGACCTCGCCGCGAACGGCGCGGTCGTGGACCAGGGCGGTCCGGGCTTTCCTGCCGGCGGCGCTAATCCGGTTCCGACACTTTCCGAATGGGCGATGGCGCTGCTCGCGGCGCTCCTCGCGATTTCGGCGATGGCGAGCCTGCGTCGCGGTCGGGCCCGCTAGGGAGCGCGAATCTTCGGGCCCGAGCGTCGTCCATGGTCCATGGCCGCATCGCGGAAACGCACCCCGCGCAAGCCGGCGAAGCTGACCTTCTACATCAACCGCGCGGGGCACAACCTCACCGCTCGCCACCGACGGGTTCTCGAGCGCGCGAAGGACGAGCTGCGCGCGGTGTTCGGCCGCCCGCGCAAGCACGCCTGAGCCGGATCGGGTCTCGTCGGGGCGAAGAAGCCGCAGGGCGCCGCCGCGCCGTCCCCGGTCGAGCCGGGTTGAATTAGGGCGGATTCCGCCCCATTTCCAGAGTAGGTTCCGGGTTCGCACGGGGCCGTTTCCGCCTCCGTCCCGCGGCCCCGCCCGCCTGTAGAATGGAACCCGGCTTCGATCCTTTTCCGCGTCCGGCCCCCCGGCGCCATCCCACAGAATCCCGATGAACGACCTCACCGCCGGCGCGGCCGGCCCCGCCGCCGCATTGAACGACGCATCGGGAGAAGCGCCCCGCGAGGCGATCCGCATCCGCGGCGCGCGCCAGAACAACCTCAAGAACCTCGACGTCGACATTCCCACCGGCGAGCTGGTCGTCGTGACCGGCCCCTCGGGCTCCGGGAAATCCTCGCTCGTCTTCGACACGCTCTACGCCGAGGGCCAGCGCCGCTACGTCGAGACGTTCTCTCCCTACGCGCGGCAGTTCCTCGATCGCATGGACAAGCCGCAGGTGGACGCGATCGAGGGCATCCCGCCCGCAATCGCCATCGACCAGACCAACCCGGTGCGCACGTCGCGCTCGACGGTCGGCACGATGACCGAGATCAACGACCACCTGAAGCTGCTCTTCGCGCGTGCGGGACGGTTGCATTGCCGGCGATGCGCGCAGCCGGTGCGGCGCGACACGCCCGAGACGATCTTCGCGCAGCTCGAGGAGCGCGCGAAGGATGCGGGCGATCCGCGGCTCGTCGTCACGTTCCCCGTCGACGTGCCCGCCAACTTCACCGAGGAGGAGATCACGAAGCTCCTCCAGGCGCAGGGCTACACACGCATCCACCATCGCGAGGGACAAAGGCTGGAAGTGGTCCAGGACCGCATCCGCATGTCCGGTGCCGAGAAGGCGCGGGTGGTGGAGGCGCTGGAAGCGGCCCTGCGCGTGGGCAATGGGCGCGTGAATGTGTTCGTTGGGACAGACCTGGAGTTTTCGGGTTACGAGAGGCCCGAAAAACCGGGTCTGTCCCAGGTTCTCGATCGGCCCGAAAAACCGGGTCTGTCCCCGGTTTCCCCCGCTTCCCCCGTCTGGCGTTTCTCCACCGATCTTCACTGCGCCCACTGCGACATCCATTATTCCGACCCCACGCCCGCGCGCTTTTCGTTCAACTCGCCCATCGGCGCGTGCGACACGTGCCGCGGATTCGGGCGCGTCATCGGGGTCGACTACGGCCTCGTCATCCCGGACGAATCGAAGACGCTGCGCGCGGGCGCCGTGAAGATCTTCCAGTCGAAGAGCTACGACGAGTGCCAGGACGACCTCGAGAAGCACGCTCCGAAGCGCGGCGTGCCGCTCGACATGCCGTGGCGCGAGATGAGCGAGGCGCACCGGCGCTGGGTGATCGAGGGCGACGACGGCTGGGTGAGCTGGAGCAAGTCGGGCAAGACGCACTGGTACGGCGTGCAGCGCTTCTTCGACTGGCTCGAGACCAAGGCGTACAAGATGCACATCCGGGTGCTCCTCTCGCGCTACCGCGCCTACACGGCGTGCACGGCGTGCGAGGGCGCGCGGCTCAAGCCCGAGTCGTTGCTGTGGCGCGTGGGCACGAAGGAGGACGCCGATGCGGCGCTCGCGCCGGAGCGGCGCCACCTCCCCATGGGCAGCGAGTGGACGCGCCAGCAGCTCGCCGCGCTCCCCGGGCTCTCGATCCACGACGTGATGCTGCTGCCGATCGAGCGCGTGGCGGATTTCTTCGCGCGCGTGACGCTGCCGAAACCGCTCGACGAGGCGACGGAGCTGCTGCTGGGCGAGATCCGCTCGCGCCTGGGTTATCTGCGCGAGGTGGGCCTCGCCTACCTCACGCTCGACCGCCAGTCGCGCACGCTGTCCGGCGGCGAGGTGCAGCGCATCAACCTCACGACGGCGCTCGGCACCTCGCTCGTGAATACCCTCTTCGTGCTCGACGAGCCGTCGATCGGCCTGCACCCGCGCGACATGGGCCGCGTGATCGAGGTGATGAAGCGGCTGCGCGATGGCGGCAACTCGCTGGTGGTGGTCGAGCACGATCCGCAGATCATGCTCGAGGCCGATCGCCTGCTGGACATGGGACCGGGACCGGGCGAGCGCGGCGGACAGGTGGTGTTCTTCGGCACG
>DASUXK010000052.1:0-4003 GCA_036377935.1 Usitatibacter sp. | reverse complement strand
CCCGAGTCCCTCAACCTGATCGGCACCATCCACGGCGGCTGGTCGGCGGCGATCCTCGACACCGCGATGTCGCTCGCGGCGCTCACGCAGCTCGATGCGCGCCACGACTTCACGACGCTCGACCTCAAGCTCAACTTCCTGCGCCCGGTCGCCCCCGGCAAGGAGGTGCGCGCCGAGGGACGCGTGGTGCACGGCGGGCGGCGCGTGGCGCTCTGCGAGGGGCGCATCGTGGACGGCGCGGGCAAGCTCCTCGTCCACGGCACGAGCAGCTGCCTCGTCGTGCCGCGCGGCGAGAAGGAGAAGTCGCAATGAAGCGGCGCGACTTCGTGCACCTCTGCGCCGCCTCGGCGGCGGGCGCGGCGCTTCCCGAGGTAGCGAGCGGCGCACCGCTGCCCGCGCGCCGCTATTCGCGCGCGAAGCTCGTCGACGAGAAGGGCCGGCCGATCCGCCTCGCCGAGCTTCGCGCCGGCGCGAACTACGTCTTCGACTACCCCTACCTCGCCACGCCGTGCTTCCTGCTGCGGCTCGACCGGCCCGCGCCCGGCGGCGCGCAGCTGCGCACCGAGTCGGGGAGCGTGTACCGCTGGGAAGGCGGCGTCGGCGCCGAGGGATCGGTGGTCGCCTACTCGGCGATCTGCGCGCACAAGATGGCCTATCCCACGCGGCAGGTGACCTTCATCGGCTACCGCAACGAGCCCAGCCCCGTCGCGGGCAAGGGCCACGTCATCACGTGCTGCTCGGATCGCAGCGTGTACGACCCGGCCGCCGGCGCCCGCGTGGTCTCGGGCCCCGCGCCGCAGCCGCTGGCGACGATCCTCCTCGAGCACGACAAGGCGGCCGACGAGGCCTACGCCGTCGGCACGTTCGGAGGCGAGAAGTTCGAGGAGTTCTTCGCCAAGTACGCCTTCCGCCTCGAGCTCGAGATGGGCCGCCAGGCGCGCTCGGCGGTCGAGTCCACCGCCGTGGTGGTGCCGATGGAGCGCTACAGCGCCCAGTGGGCGCGCTGCTGACCGCAAACCGGAAAAGGGGTCAGATCTCGAAGTCCTCGGCGGCGCCGCGGCCGAGGCGCTCGAGGTCCTCGCGGCGCAGGTGGGGCGCGAGCAGGCGCGCGAACTCGACCGCGTAGCCGCGCAGGTAGGCGCCGCGGCGAAGGGCGAGGCGCGTGGTCTGCGCGGGAAAGAGGTGCCCGCAGTCGAGCGCGACGAGGCCCGCGTCCTTGCCGCGCCGATAGGCGCGCGAGGCGATGATGCCCGCGCCGAGGCCCAGCGCGACGTACGACTTGATCACGTCGGAATCGAGCGCCGTCAGCACGATCTCGGGATGCAGGCCGCGCGCGGCGAAGGCGCGGTCGAGCGCCGTGCGCCCGGCGAACGTCGGATCGTAGGTGACCAGCGGGTGGCGCGCGATCGCCTCCAGCGTGAGCGGCTTCACGCGCGTGAGCGGATGGCGCGAAGGCACCACCACGCAGTGGTGCCACTGGTAGCACGGCACCGTCACGAGCTCCTCGTACTGGTCGAGCGCCTCGGTCGCGATGGCGAGATCCGCCTCGCCGGCGATCACCATGCGCGCGAGCTGGTGCGGGTTGCCCTGCAGGATCTTCAGCTTCACCTGCGGGAAGCGCTTCTTGAACGCGCCCACCGCCTCGGGCAGCGCGTAGCGCGCCTGCGTGTGCGTCGCCGCGATCGCGAACGATCCCTTCGCGGGCTGCGCGAACTCCGCGCCGATCGCCTTGAGGTTCGCGAGCTCGCCGAGGATGCGGTCGACCGTCGCGACGATCTCGCGCCCCGCCTCCGTGAGCGCCGTGAAGCGCCGCCCCTGCCGCACGAAGACCGCGGCGCCCAGCTCCTCCTCGAGCGCGCGGATCTGCTTGGAGACGCCCGGCTGCGACGTATGCAGCGCCTGGGCCGCCTCGGAGACGTTGAGGTTGCGCCGCGCGACCTCGCTCACGTAGCGCAGCTGCTGGAGGTTCATGGCGCCATTATGCCTCGGAGTTCTATCGATAGCACGAATAAGTATTTTTCAGGAATGTAGCCGGCTCGTAAGATTGCGGCAAAGGAGTCACCCCGCGCCATGTACCGCTACGACGAGCACGACCGCAGGATCCTCGCCGAACGCGTCGCGCAGTTCCGCGACCAGACGCGCCGCTTCCTCGCGGGCGAGCTCACCGAGGACGAGTTCCGGCCGCTGCGCCTGCAGAACGGCCTCTACATCCAGCGCCATGCGCCGATGTACCGCATCGCGGTGCCCTACGGCGTGCTCTCCTCCACGCAGCTGCGCAAGCTCGCCGAGCTCACGCGCCGCTACGACCGCGGCTTCGGCCACTTCACCACGCGCCACAACCTGCAGATCAACTGGCCGAAGCTCGAGGACGTGCCCACGATCCTCGAGGAGCTCGCGTCGGCGGAGCTGCACTCGACGCAGACCAGCGGCAACGACGTGCGCAACATCACGACCGACCCGCTCGCCGGCGTCGCCGCCGGCGAGATCGTCGATCCCCGCCCCTACGCCGAGATCCTGCGCCAGTGGTCGAGCTTCCATCCGGAGTTCGCCTACCTGCCGCGCAAGTTCAAGATCGCGCTGAACGCCGCCGCCCAGGACCGCACCGCCCTCGCCTTCCACGACATCGGGCTCGAATTCGTGCGCGATGCCGCGGGCGAGCTGGGCTTTCGCGTGCACGTGGGCGGCGGCATGGGCCGCACGCCGACGATCGCCGAGGTGATCCGCGAGTTCCTGCCGTGGCGCGAGATGCTCACCTATTGCGAGTCGATCCTGCGCGTCTACAACCTCCTCGGGCGGCGCGACAACATCTGGAAGGCGCGCATCAAGATCCTCGTGAAGTCGCTCGGCGCCGACGAGTTCCGCCGGCTCGTGGAGGAAGACTGGCGCGAGCTGCGCGACCCCGCGAGCGTGGTCACCGACGCCGAGCTCGCGCGCGTCGCCGCGCACTTCGCGCCGCCGCCGTACGAGCCGCCCTCCGACGAGGACCGCGCGTTCGCGTTCGCGGTGGCCGGCGATCGCGCCTTCGCGCGCTGGGTCGGGCGCAACGTCCACCCGCACCGGCGCCCGGGATACGCCGCGGTCACGCTCTCGCTCAAGCGCAGCGGCGTGCCTCCGGGCGACATCACCTCGGACGAGATGGAGCTCGTCGCCGATCTCGCCGATCGCTTCGGCAGCGGCGAGGTGCGCGTCACCCACGAGCAGAACCTGGTGCTTCCCGACGTGCGCGAGCGCGACCTTCACGAGCTCTGGCAGAGCGCGCGCGCCGCGCGCCTCGCCACGCCCACCGTGGGCCTTCTCGGGGACATCATCTCCTGCCCCGGCGGCGACCTCTGCTCGCTCGCCAACGCGAAGACGCTGCCGATCGCCGAGGCGATCCTCACGCGCTTCGAGGACCTCGACTACCAGCACGACATCGGCGAGCTCGACCTCAACATGTCGGGCTGCATGAATTCCTGCGGCCACCACCACGTAGGCCACATCGGCATCCTCGGCGTCGACAAGAACGGATCCGAGTGGTACCAGGTGACGATCGGCGGGCGCCAGGGACGCGACGCGGCGATCGGCCGCGTGATCGGCCCGTCCTTCGCCGCCGCCGAGATGCCCGACGTCGTGCAGAAGCTCCTCGAGACCTACCTCGCGCATCGGCACGACGGCGAGCGCTTCGTCGAGACCGTGGATCGCATCGGCATCGCGCCGTTCAAGGAGCGCGTGTACGGCGCGGCGAAGGAGGTGGCCCGTGCCGCATGACGTCGTGATCCGCAACCGGCGGCTCGAGCCCGACGCGTGGCGCATCGTGGGTCTCGAGGACGGCGCGGTCGAGGAGCATCCCGGCGCGATCGTGGTCCCGCTCGCCGCGTGGAAGGCGCGGCGCGCCGAGCTGCTGCGGCGCCTCGTGCCCCTCGGCGTGTGGCTCGAACCGGACCAGGATCCCGCCGAGATCGCGCCCGACCTCGCGCGGCTCGCGCTGGTCGCCGTGCGCTTCCCCAAGTTCACCGACGGCCGC
>DASUXK010000051.1:0-14860 GCA_036377935.1 Usitatibacter sp. | reverse complement strand
TGACGATCTACGACGACGACGGCGCGCATGCGCTCGCCCGCGCGCCCAAGTCGCGCATCGCGCGCGAGATCGTGGCCCATGCGCTCGCGCTCTCCGAGCGCCGCGCGAAGACGCCGCTCAAGCAGGTTTCCTGACCTTGTTCCCTGCGGATCGCTGCCGCCTGCGGCGGGTTACCGCATTGGAGCCCCGGATGAACACGTCTTTCCCGAACGGCACGAGATGAGAAAACTGGACATCAGGATCCTCGACGAGCGCATCCGCGCGAACCTTCCGGCCTACGCGACGCGCGGTTCCGCGGGCCTGGACCTGCGCGCGTGCATCGAGGCGCCGATCACGTTGAACCCCGGCGACTCGAGCCTCATCCCCTCGGGAATCGCGATCCACCTCGACGACCCGGGCCTCGCCGCGATCGTCATCCCGCGCTCCGGGCTCGGGCACAAGCACGGCATCGTGCTGGGCAACCTCGTGGGCCTCATCGACTCCGACTACCAGGGCCAGGTGTTCGTGTCGTGCTGGAACCGCGGCAAGGAGGCGTTCGTGGTGAACCCGCTCGAGCGCATCGCGCAACTCGTGGTGGTGCCCGTCGTGCAGGTGGAGCTCCACATCGTGGAGTCGTTCGAGGAAAGCGCGCGCGGCGCGGGCGGCTTCGGCTCCACCGGCAAGCACTGACATGCGCGGCATCGTCCTTTTCGCCCATGGCGCGCGCGACCCCGAATGGGCGCGGCCCTTCGAGGCGATCCGCGAGCTGGTGCGGGCGAGCCGGCCCGAATACCGCATCGAGCTCGCCTACCTCGAGGCGATGACCCCGACGCTCGAAGAGGCCGTCGCGGCGCTGGTGCAGGAAGGCGCGCTCGCGGTCACCGTCTTCCCGCTGTTCCTCGCGCAGGGCGGACACCTGAAGCACGATCTTCCGCGAATGCTGGAGGACATCCGCGCCGCCCATCCGCGCATCCCGATCTGCCTCGAGTCGGCGATCGGCGACTCCCCCGAGCTGCGCCAGGCCATCGCCGACTGGATCCTCTCCCGCTCCTGAAAACCGGGGACAGACCCCATTTTCCATAGCGAGAAACACCGAGCGCCCTTGTTGCGCGCTATGGAAAATGGGGTCTGTCCCCGGTTTCTTCAGCGGCCGCAGATGGCGAAGCCGTCGTTCCAGGCGGTGGCGTACTGGGGATCGTCGGCCATGCGCTTCGCGTCCTTGTGGGCGTACTCCGAATGCCTGGCGGATTCGCAGCCGTCGATGTAGCCGGCGCGCGCGGCGGGCGGGTAGCCGGCGAGGTTGTAGGCGGGACGCGGCGCGTGCGTGCGGCGCTCGGCCGCCTGCGTGGGGGTCTCGGGATTGTCGGGAATCGATGCGCAGCCCGCGGCGGCGAGGACCAGCGCGATGGCGAGATGTCGGCGCACGTCGTACCTCATGCGTTAACCTTACGCGTCCATTGGAGAGAGATTTCGTGAAGCCCTTCTTCCTGCCGCGGTTCGACCGCCATTCCCTGCCCCGGGTTCTCGCCGCCGCCCTCCTCCTCGCCGCCTCGCTCGCGGCCCTCGCCGAAGCCCCGCTTCGCACGACGGTGCTTCACATCGGCACGCATGCCCTCAAGGTGGAGGTCGCGGCCGACGATGCGCAGCGCGAGCGCGGCCTCATGTTCCGCAAGAGCCTTCCCCGCGAGGAAGGCATGCTCTTCGTGTTCGACGACCCCGGCTATTACGCGATGTGGATGAAGAACACGCTCATCCCGCTCTCCGTCGCGTTCGTGGACCGCCACGGGGTCATCCTCAACATCGCGGATATGGAGCCCCGGACGCTCGATACCCACCTCGCCGCCGGCCCCGCCCTCTACGCGATCGAGACCAACAAGGGGTGGTTCGCCGCGCACCGCATCCAGGCGGGCGACAAGGTCAGCGGCCTGCCGACCCAGTGATCGCCTTCGAATCAACCGACGAACACGGGGTAGTGGAACATCCCGGAAGAAGCCATGAAGAAGAGCATCGGGATGGAGAGCATCACGTTCACCCGCGAGGCGAGGAAGGCCAGGCGCCGCGCCTTCGCCTTCTCGTCCTCGCTCGCCGCGACGAGGCCCAGCACGCGCTTCTGGTTGGGCCAGATGAGCACCCACACGTTGAAGAGCATGATGGTGCCGAGCCACGCGCCGATGCCGATGGGAACGTAGGCCGGCTCGCGGAAGAGGAACGCCTCGTCGAACCGGTCGCCGAGGAGGAAGGCGCCCATCACCCACGTCGCCACCGCGGCCCAGCGGAACCAGAAGAGCGCGACCGGCACCACGTACTTCGAGATCGCCGCGGCGGAGGAAGGCGCGTCGGCTTTCGCGCGCTCGATCGCCTCGCCCTGCACGAAGTTGAAGTAGTAGAGCAGCCCCACCCACATCATCCCGAAGAGGATGTGCAGCCAGCGCCCGAGCCCGTAGTGGACGAATTCCCAGCCCATCCTCAGCCCCCCATCATCGAGCGGGCGAGGTAGTAGAGCACCACCGTCAGGACGAATCCCGCGAGGACGGCGCCCCAGAGCGAATCCAGCGGATTCTTCATCTTCGTCTCCGGATCGTGGGAACGGGGCAGCGCGCCGATCATAGCACGCGGTCGCGAGCGCGCCGGCGTTTATCATCGCAAGCATGGAAGCGATTCATCCGTACTCGCGGCTCACGCCGGACACCGTGCTGAACGCGCTCGAATCCCTCGGGCTCGCGTGCGACGGCCGGCTCCTCGCGTTGAACAGCTACGAGAACCGCGTGTACCAGGTCGGGCTCGACGAGCCGCTTCCCGGTTCGGCGCCGTCCGCGCCGGCGATGGTCGTCGCCAAGTTCTACCGCCCCGGCCGCTGGAGCGATGCGCAGATCCTCGAGGAGCACGCGTTCGCGATCGAGCTCGCCGAAGCGGAGATTCCGGTGGTCGCGCCGCTCGCGTTCGAGGGACGCACGCTCCACGAGCGCGAGGGCTTCCGCTTCGCGGTCTTCCCGCGCCGCGGCGGGCGCGCGCCCGATCTCGAGAACGAGCAGACGCTGGTGTGGCTCGGGCGCTTCATCGGCCGCATCCACGCGGTCGGCTCGGCGCACCCGTTCGTCGAGCGCCCGCGACTCGATATCGAAAGCTTCGGCGAGGAGCCGCGCGAGCACCTGCTCGCCAGCGGCTTCATCCCCCCGGACCTCGTCGCCCCGTGGAAGCAGGTGGCCGATCTCGCGCTCGACGCCGTCCGCCACGCCTACGACCGGGCGGGCGACGTCGCGTACCTCCGCGTGCATGGCGATTGCCACCCGAGCAACGTGCTCTGGACGCCGGACACGGGCAACAGCCCCGGCGGCCCGCACTTCGTGGATCTCGACGACGCGCGCATGGCCCCGGCCGTGCAGGATCTCTGGATGCTCATCTCCGGCGACCGGCCGTCGATGGGCCGGCAGCTCGGGAAGATCCTCGAAGGCTACGAGGACTTCCGCGAGCTCGACGACCGGGAGCTCCACCTCGTCGAGGCGCTGCGCACGCTGCGCCTGCTCCACTATTCCGCGTGGCTCGCCCGCCGCTGGGACGACCCCGCGTTCCCGATCGCCTTCCCCTGGTTCAACACTCCCCGCTACTGGCAGGACCGCATCCTCGAGCTGCGCGAGCAGGTGGCCGCGCTGCACGAGCCGCCCCTGGTGCCGCAGTGACCCGCCGGGAATAGCTGGTTACATTTCGGGCCGCCCGCGGGGCCGTTTCGGGAGGAAACTGCGGACGCGAAGGCTGCTCCAACGGCAGCACAACAAGAACCCCCATGTCCTCCCCGACTCCCGAATCCCGGCCCACGCTCGAGGATCGCCCCCGCAAGCGGTGGGTCCAGCCGGTGCTCATCGCCGCCATCATCGCCATCGTCGCCGTCGGCGCGTGGCTTGCCTGGGGATGGACCCATACCTCCTCGCCCGCCGCGGTCGCGGCCCGCGAGAAGGCCTCCAAGGGCAACGGACGGCGCGGCGGGTTCGACGCGAACCGCGTGCAGCCGGTCACCGTGGTCGCCGCGAAGGTCGGCGACGTGAACGTGGTGCAGACGGCGCTGGGCACCGTCACCGCCGCGCGCACCGCCACCGTGCGCCCGCGGGTCGACGGACTGTTGCAGAAAGTTTCGTTCACCGACGGCCAGACCGTGCACGCGGGGCAGGTGCTCGCCGAGATCGATCCCGCACCCTTCCAGGTCGCGCTCGAGCAGGTCGAGGGCCAGCTCGCGCGGGACCGGGCGCAGCTCGAGAACGCGAAGGTGGATCTCGCGCGCTACCAGGGGCTGCTCAAGCAGGACTCCATCGCCGAGCAACAGGTCGACCAGCAGGCCGCCCTCGTGAAGCAGCTCGAGGGCACGGTGAAGGTGGACCAGGCCGCCGTCGACAACGCGCGCCTGCAGCTCTCGTACACGCGCGTCACCGCGCCCATCGGCGGAAGGCTGGGCCTTCGCCAGGTGGACGCGGGCAACATCGTGCGCAGCGCCGACGCGAACGGCATCGTGGTGATCACGCAGGTGCAGCCCATCAGCGTGCTCTTCACCATCCCGCAGGACGTGCTGCCGCAAGTGCTCGCGCGCATGGGCGCCGGCGAGAAGCTCCCGGTGGAGGCGTGGGACCGCGACCAGAAGGCGATGCTCGACCGCGGCACGCTCGTGAGCACGGACAACCAGATCGACGTCGCGACGGGCACGGTGAAGCTCAAGGCCGAGATGCCCAACCCGCAGCTCAAGCTCTTCCCGAACCAGTTCGTGAACGTGCGCATGGTGGTGGATACGCTGCGCAACGCGGTCGTCGTTCCCTCGGCCGCGATCCAGCGCAACACGCAGGGCACGGTCGTGTGGGTCGTGAAGGAGGACAGCAGCGTCTCGCTGCGGCCCGTCACCACCGGCCCGACCGAAGGGCTGGAGACGGCGATCGTCTCGGGGCTTGCCGCCGGCGAGCGCGTCGTCACCGACGGCGTGGACCGCATCCGCGAGGGCGCGAAGGTCGAGGCGATCGAGGCCGGCGCGAAGCCGGCCGCCCCCGCGGCCAACGCCCAGGGCGGCAAGGCCGGGCGGCGCAAGGGCAACGGCAAGGGCCGCGGCGGCCGGGGAAGCGCGGCGCAGGGCGCGCAGTGAACCCGTCGCGGATCTTCATCCTGCGGCCGGTCGCGACGGCCCTGCTGATGGTCGCCGTGCTGCTCTCCGGCATCGTCGCCTATCGCGAGCTGCCGCTCTCCGCGCTTCCCGAGGTCGACTATCCGACCATCCAGGTGGTGACGCTCTATCCCGGCGCGAGCCCCGACGTCGTCACCTCCTCGATCACCGCGCCCCTCGAGCGGCAGTTCGGGCAGATGCCGGGCCTCAAGCAGATGTCGTCGTCGAGCTCGGGCGGCGCCTCGGTCATCACGCTGCAGTTCGAGCTCTCGATCGACCTCGATACCGCCGAGCAGGAAGTCCAGGCCGGCATCAACGCGGGATCGAACCTGCTGCCGCAGGACCTGCCCTCGCCGCCGATCTACAGCAAGGTGAACCCCGCGGACGCGCCGATCCTCACGCTCGGCATCACGTCGCCGACGATCCCGCTCACCGACGTGCAGAACCTCGTGGATACGCGGCTCGCGCAGAAGATCTCGCAGATCCCGGGCGTGGGCCTGGTGACGCTCTCGGGCGGCCAGCGGCCCGCGGTGCGCGTGCAGGTGAACCCGAAGGCCCTGGCGGCGCAGGGCCTCTCGATGGAGGACGTGCGCACCGCCATCGCCGCGGCGAACGTGAACCAGGCCAAGGGCAGCTTCGACGGCCCGATGCGCGCGTACACCATCGACGCGAACGACCAGCTCCGGAGCGCCGGCGAGTACCGCGACATCATCCTCGCCTGGCGCAACGGGGCGCCCATCCGCCTCGCCGACATCGCCGACGTCGTGCAGGGCGCGGAGAACGCGAAGCTCGCCGCGTGGATGAACGACACGCCGGCGATCATCGTGAACGTGCAGCGCCAGCCGGGCGCGAACGTGATCGAGGTGGTGGACCGGGTGAAGCAGCTCCTGCCCACGCTCACGGCGACGCTGCCCGCCTCCATCGAGACGCAGCTCCTCACCGACCGCACCGTCACGATCCGCGCCTCGGTGCACGACGTGCAGTTCGAGCTGATGCTCTCGGTGGCGCTCGTGGTGATGGTGATCTTCCTCTTCCTGAGGAGCGGCACGGCGACGCTCATCCCCAGCGTGGCGGTGCCGCTTTCGATCGTCGGCACGTTCGGCGTGATGTACCTCGCCGGGTTCAGCATCAACAACCTCACGCTGATGGCCCTCACGATCGCCACCGGCTTCGTGGTGGACGACGCGATCGTGGTGATCGAGAACATCTCGCGCTACGTCGAGGAAGGCGAGAAGCCGCTGCAGGCCGCGCTGAAGGGCTCGCGCCAGATCGCGTTCACCATCATCTCCCTCACGCTCTCGCTCATCGCGGTGCTGATCCCGCTGCTCTTCATGGGCGAGGTGGTGGGCCGGCTCTTCCGCGAGTTCGCGATCACGCTCGCGGTCTCGATCCTCATCTCGGGGATGGTCTCGCTCACGTTGACGCCGATGATGTCGGCGCGGCTCCTGCGCCACACGCCGCCGGACAAGCAGGGCCGCTTCTACCACTGGAGCGGGCGCCTGTTCGACCGGCTGATCGAGCGCTACGGGCGCGCGCTCGCCTGGGTGCTCGATCGCCAGCCGCTCACGCTCCTCGTCTTCCTGCTCACCGTGGCCCTCACCGCGATCCTCTACCTCGCGATCCCGAAGGGCTTCTTCCCCGAGCAGGACACGGGCCTCATCCAGGGCATCTCCGAGGGGCCGCAGGCGGTCTCCTTCGCGGGGATGTCGGAGCGCAGCCGGCGGCTCGCCGACGCGGTCCTCGAGGACCCGGCCGTTTCCAGCGTGTCCTCCTTCATCGGCGTCGACGGCCAGAACGTGACGCTCAATTCGGGCCGCGTGCTGATCGCGTTGAAGCCGCACAACCAGCGCGAAGGGGTCGATGTCGTCATGGACCGGCTGAAGGAGCGGATCTCGCGCCTGCCCGGCGTGCGCCTCTACATGCAGCCGGTGCAGGACCTCACGATCGAGACGCGCGTGAGCCGCACGCAGTACCAGTTCACGCTGGAGAGCGCGAGCGCGGACGACCTCGCCCTCTGGACGCAGCGCGTCGTGGACCGCCTCTCGCGCCTTCCGCAGCTTCGCGACGTCGCCTCCGACCTGCAGGACCAGGGGCTGCAGGCGTTCGTGACGATCGATCGCGATACCGCCGGGCGACTGGGCGTGACGCCCGCCGCCATCGACAACGCGCTCTACGACGCCTTCGGGCAGCGGCTCATCTCCACCATCTTCACCCAGGCGAGCCAGTACCGCGTGGTGCTCGAGGTGAAGCCCGAGTTCCGCGAGGGACCGGCATCGATCGAGTCGATCCACGTGGCGGGCGCCAACGGCGTGCAGGTGCCTCTCTCGGCGGTGGCGACGGTGAGCGAGCGCACCGGCGCGCTCTCGGTGAGCCACATCGGGCAGTTTCCCGCGACCACGATCTCCTTCAACCTCGCCCCCGGCTACTCGCTGGGGCAGGCGGTGGACGCCATCGAGCGCGCCGGGAAGTCGATGGGCATGCCCGCGAGCGTGCGCACCGAGTTCCAGGGCGCGGCGCTCGCCTTCCGCGCCTCGCTCGCCAACACGCTGCTCCTCATCCTCGCCGCGATCGTCACGATGTACATCGTGCTGGGCGTGCTCTACGAGAGCTACATCCACCCGGTGACGATCCTGTCGACGCTGCCCTCGGCGGGCGTGGGCGCGCTCCTCTCGCTCATGATCGCGCGCCAGGACCTGGGGATCATCGCCGTCATCGGCATCATCCTGCTGATCGGCATCGTGAAGAAGAACGCGATCCTGATGATCGACTTCGCCCTCGACGCCGAGCGCGAGCAGGGCCTCGCGCCCCGCGAGGCGATCTACCAGGCGTGCCTGCTGCGCTTCCGGCCGATCCTCATGACGACCATGGCGGCGATGCTGGGCGCCTTCCCGCTGATGGTGAGCTGGGGCGTGGGCGCGGAGCTGCGCCGGCCGCTCGGCATCGCGATGGTGGGCGGGCTGATCTTCTCCCAGCTCCTCACGCTCTTCACCACGCCCGTGATCTACCTCTACTTCGACCGCCTCTCCCGGCGCTGGCGCGACCGCTCGCACCGCGTGGATGAGGCCGCCGCGGCTGGAGAATAGAAATGCGCGGGACCCCCAGATGAACATCACCGAGCCGTTCGTCCGGAGGCCCGTCGCGACCACGCTGATCACGATCGGCGTGGCGCTGGCGGGCATCGTGTCGTTCGGCTTGCTGCCGGTCTCGCCGCTGCCGCAGGTGGATTTTCCCGTGGTGTCGGTCTCCGCCTCGCTGCCCGGCGCGAGCCCCGAGGTGATGGCGGCGACGGTGGCCACGCCGCTCGAGCGCGCGCTCGGGCGCATCGCGGGCGTGACCGAGATGACCTCGCGCTCCTCGCTCGGCAGCACGCGCGTGACGCTGCAGTTCGAGCTCTCGCGCGACATCAACGGCGCCGCGCGCGAGGTGCAGGCGGCGATCCAGGCCGCGCGCCGCGACCTGCCCTCGAGCCTGCCGAGCAATCCCACCTACCGCAAGGTGAACCCGGCCGATGCGCCGGTGATGATCCTCGCGCTCACCTCCGAGCGCTTCACGCCGGGACAGATGTACGACATCGCCTCGACCAACCTCGCGCAGCGCCTCTCGCAGGTGAAGGGCGTGGGGCAGGTGACGGTGGGCGGCTCGGCGCTGCCCGCCGTGCGCGTCGAGTTGAACCCCACGCTCCTCAACAAGCTCGGCATCGGATTCGACGAGGTGCGCAGCGCGATCACCTCCACCAACGCGAACCGGCCCAAGGGCTTCCTCGAGCGGGGCGACCGCTACTGGCAGGTGCAGGCGAACGACCAGGCGAAGGGCGCCGCCGAGTACGTCCCGATCATCGTCTCCTACCGCAACGGCGCGGCGGTGCGCCTGGGCGACCTGGGCGAGGTGGTGGACGGCGTGCAGGACGTGCGCAACTACGGCACCGCCAACGGCAAGCCCGCGGTGCTCCTCATCATCAACCGCCAGCCCAACGCCAACATCATCGAGGTGGTGGACGCGATCACGGCGATGCTTCCGGAGCTGCAGGCCTCGATCCCGGGCGACGTGAAGCTGAACCTCATGATGGAGAGGACGACGACCATCCGCGCGGCGCTGCACGACGTCGAGGCGACGCTCGTCATCGCGACGATCCTGGTGATCCTCGTGGTGTTCGTGTTCCTGCGCAGCGCCCGCGCGACCCTGATCCCCGCCGTCGCCGTGCCGATCTCGCTCATCGGCACCTTTGCGGCCATGTATCTCCTCGGCTTCAGCCTGAACAACCTCTCGCTCATGGCGCTCACCATCGCTACCGGCTTCGTGGTGGACGACGCGATCGTGGTGCTGGAGAACGTCGCCCGGCACATCGAGCGCGGCATGAAGCCCTTCGAGGCGGCCCTCCTCGGCGCGCGGGAAGTCGCCTTCACGGTGATCTCGATGAGCGCCTCGCTCGTCGCGGTGTTCATCCCGATCCTCTTCATGGGCGGGATCATCGGCCGCATCTTCCGCGAGTTCGCGGTCACCCTCTCGGTCGCGGTCGCCATCTCGCTCGCCATCTCGCTCACCACGACGCCGATGATGTGCTCGCGGCTCCTGCGCCGTCCCAGGCAGCGCGAGCCCGGGCGTCTCGCGCGCTGGAGCGAATCCGCCTTCGACCGGCTGCATCGCGGCTACGCGAGGAGCCTCGCCTTCGTGCTGCGCTACCCGCTGCCGACCCTGCTCATCTTCTTCGTCACGGTCGGGCTCAACTTCTGGCTCTACGTGGTCGTGCCCAAGGGATTCTTCCCGCAGCAGGACACGGGCCGCATCATCGGCTTCATCCGCGCCGACCAGCAGATCTCGTTCCAGGCGATGAAGACGAAGCTCGACGACTTCGTGGCGATCGTCATGCGCGACCCCGCCGTGGACCAGGTGACGGCGTTCACCGGCAGCGGCGGCAGCGCGCGCATGTTCATCTCGTTGAAGCCCCTGTCCGAGCGCGCCTCGATCGACGTGGTGACGACGCGCATGCGCGCCGCGCTCGCGCGCGAGCCGGGGGCGAACCTGTTCCTGAACCCGATCCAGGACCTGCGCGCCGGCGGCCGGGAGTCGAACGCGAACACGCAATTCACGCTGCGCGGCGACGACCTCGCCCAGCTGCGCGAGTGGGGGCCGAAGCTGGAGGCGGCGCTGCAGGACCTGCCGCAGCTCACCGACGTGAACTCCGACCAGCAGGACCGGGGGCTGCAGATGACGCTCGTGATCGACCGCGCGACGGCCTCCCGCCTCGGCATCACCCCGCGCATGATCGACACGGCGCTGAACCTCGCCTTCGGGCAGGCGCAGGTCTCCACCATCTACCAGGACCGCAACCAGTACAAGGTGGTGATGGAAGCCGCGCCCGAGTACACGCAGAGCCCCGAGACGCTGAAGTCGCTCCACGTCCTCTCGCCCACCCAGGGACAGGTGCCGCTGTCGACCTTCGCGCGTTACGAGCCCACCCTCGCGCCGCTCTCGGTGCAGCACCAGGGCCAGTTCGCGGCGACCACGATCTCCTTCAACCTCGCGCCCGGGGTCTCCATGTCCGAGGCCTCCGGCCTCATCCGCGACACCATGGCGAGGATCGGCGTGCCGTCCACCATCTACGCGTCCTTCGAGGGCACGGCGAAGCTCTTCCAGCAGGGGCTGCAGAGCGAGCCCTGGCTCGTGCTCGCCGCGCTCCTCGCCGTGTACATCGTGCTGGGGGTGCTCTACGAGAGCCTCGTGCACCCGCTCACGATCCTCTCGACGCTGCCCTCCGCGGGCGTGGGCGCGCTCCTCGCGCTCCTGCTCTTCCGCGAGGAGTTCTCGATCATCGCGCTCATCGGCGTGATCCTGCTCATCGGCATCGTGAAGAAGAACGCGATCCTCATGATCGACTTCGCCCTCGACGCGGAGCGGCGCGACGGCCGCGAGCCGAAGGACGCGATCTACGAGGCGTGCCTGCTGCGCTTCCGCCCGATCATGATGACGACGATGGCGGCCATGCTGGGCGCGCTGCCGCTCGCGATCGGCTACGGCGACGGCGCGGAGCTGCGCCGGCCGCTCGGCATCTCCATCGTGGGCGGGCTCCTCGTGAGCCAGGTCCTCACCCTCTACACGACGCCGGTGATCTACCTCTACCTCGACCGCTTCCGCCTGCGCGCGCGCCGCGCCTTCCGCCGCCGCCACCCCGAGCTGGTGGTCGACGGTTCGTGAAACGCGTGCGGAGCCCCGGATGAACACGGATGAACACAGATGGATTTCTCGTTTGAAATGAACCCCGACAAGCGAACGATGGGCATCGCGGCGCACCCACGTCCCGGCCGCTCTTCCTTCGCGATCAACATCCGTGTTCATCTGTATTCATCCGTGATTCCTCTCCTGTTTCTCGCCGCGTGCGCCGTCGGGCCGGAGTACCGGCAGCCGCCGGTGGAGGCGCCCGCGACGTACAAGGAAGCGGGCGACTGGGTGAAGGCGAAGCCGGCGGACACGGCCCCGAAGGGAAAGTGGTGGGAAGTGTTCAAAGACGCCGAGCTGAACGGCCTCATGGAGCAGGTGAGCGTCTCGAACCAATCGCTCAAGGCCGCCGAGGCGCGCTACCGCCAGGCCACCGCCGCCGTGCAGTCGGCACGCGCGCAGCTCTTTCCCACGCTGGGCGCCGGCGCGAACGCCACGCGCAGCCGCTCGACCGGCCCGGGCGATGCGGGACGGCGCTACAGCCTGACGCTCGGCGCGAGCTGGGAGCCCGATCTCTGGGGCCGCGTGCGCCGGCTGGTCGAGTCCAACCGCGCCGAGGCCGAGGCGAGCGCGTCCGACGTCGAGAACGCCCGCCTCGCGCTGCAGGCGGAGCTCGCGACCGACTACTTCCAGCTTCGCGCGACCGATGCGGGGATCGTGCTCCTGCAGGACACCGTGAAGGCCTTCGAGACCTCGTACAACCTCACGCGCAACCGCTACCGCGCCGGCGTCGCCGCGAAGTCCGACGTCGTCCAGTCGGAGGCCCAGCTTCGCAGCACGCAGGCGCAGGCGATCGACCTCCAGGTCACGCGCGCGCAGCTCGAGCACGCGATCGCCGTGCTGGTCGGCAAGCCCCCCGCGACGTTCTCGATCGCGCCGGCGAACGTCACGATGCACATCCCGGAGATCCCGCCGGGGCTTGCCTCGACGCTGCTGCAGCGCCGGCCCGACGTGGCCGCCGCCGAGCGGCGCATGGCGGCGGCGAACGCGCGCATCGGCGTGGCCGAGGCGGCGTACTTCCCGTCGTTGAGCCTCTCGGCGAACGGCGGCTTCGCGGGCGCGGGGCTCGCGAACCTCATCTCGGCGCCGAACCGCATCTGGTCGCTGGGGCTCGCCGCCGCCGCGACGATCCTGGACTTCGGCGCGCGCTCGGCCGACGTCGAATCCGCGCGCGCCGCTTATGATGAGGCCGTGGCCAACTATCGCCAGACCTCGCTCACCGCGTTCCAGGAAGTGGAGGACGACCTCGCGGCGCTCCACTGGCTCGGCGAGGAGGCGGCCGTGCAGGACCAGGCCGCGCGCGCCGCGCGCGAGAGCGTGGCCCTCATCCTCAACCAGTACAAGGCGGGAACCGTGAGCTACCTGAACGTCGCCGTGGTCCAGGCGAGCCAGTTGTCGGAGGAACGATCGACCGTCTCCCTCCTCGCGCGGCGGCTCGCCGCGAGCGTGGCGCTGATCCGCGCCCTCGGCGGATCGTGGGAGGCGACGCCATGAGCGATCCCGTGCAACACGCCGACCTGGCGAAGTGGCTTGGCCGCAGCGAGACGCGCCGCGACACGATCGCCGCCGCGCCGCTTCGCGAGCTCTCCGCCCTCCTCGACCGGGACGATCCCGAGCCGAAGGCGGGCGACGCCATCCCGCCGCTCGCGCACTGGCTCTACTTCCTGCCCACCGATCGGCAGTCGGACCTCGGCCCCGACGGCCATGCGCACCGCGGCGGGTTCCTGCCGCCGGTGTCGCTCCCGCGCCGCATGTGGGCGGGCAGCCGCCTCGAGTTCCTGCGGCCCCTCGCGGTCGGCGCCGAGGCGACGCGCGTCTCCACCATCAAGGACGTGAAGGTGAAGGAAGGGCGCAGCGGCACGCTCGTGTTCGTCACGGTGCGCCACGAGATCTCCGATGCGGGCGGCCTCGCGATTTCCGACGAGCACGACATCGTCTATCGCGGCGAGGGCGGCGGCGCCGCCTCGCCGGTGCCCGCGCCCACCGACGAGGCGTGGCATCGCGACATCCATCCGGATCCGGTGCTCCTCTTCCGCTATTCCGCGGTCACCTTCAACGGCCATCGCATCCACTACGACCACCCGTACGTGACGCGCGTCGAGGGCTATCCGGGGCTCGTCGTGCACGGCCCGCTCATCGCGACGCTGCTCGTGGACCTGCTGCGGCGCAAGCGCCCGGACGTCGTGCTGCGGCGCTACGCGTTCCGCGCGATGCGCCCGCTCTTCGATACGGCGCCCTTCGCGGTCTGCGGCCTGCCCGACGACGCCCGGCGCTCGGCCCGTCTCTGGACGCGCGATGCCGAGGGGGCGATCACCATGGACGCGCAGGCGGAGTGGGGCGGCTAGGCCGGGAGATCCGAGACGGCGCTCTGCACGGCTTCGGCGAGCGTCGGGTGGATGAACACCGCGTCGCGGATCGCCGTGAAGGGCGCGCCGGCGTTCATGAGCGTCACGTAGGCGTGCACCAGCTCCGCGCCTTCGCTCGCGAGGACCGCGGCCCCGAGCAGGCGATCGTCTTCGGCATCGACCACCACCTTTATGAAGCCGGCGGTCGCGCCCACCTCGCGCGCCTTGCCGTTCGCCTTCATCTCGAAGCGGCCGATCCTCACGCTGCGCCCCGCCTTGCGCGCCTCCTCCTCCGTCATGCCGACGCGGCCGAGCTCCGGATCGGTGAAGACCGCGTAGGGCACCACGCGATCCGTGGTGCGCGAGCCGTCCCCGGCGATCTGCGACTCGACGATCCGGTAGTCGTCCCAGGCCGTGTGCGTGAACATCGGCCCGCCGCGGATGTCGCCCACGGCCCAGATGCCCGCGACGCTCGTCGCCAGCCGCGCGTCCACCTCGACCATGCCATGCTTCGACGTCTTCACTCCGACGGTTTCCAGCCCGAGGTCGTCGGTGTTCGGGCGCCGTCCCGTCGCCACGAAGACGTGCGTCGCGTCGAGGCGCGCGCCGCCCGCGACGACTCGCAGCTTCCCCGCCTGGCCCTCCACCTTCTCGACGCGCGTCTCGAGCAGGAACCGGATGCCCTCGGCCTCGAGGAGCTGCCGCAATGCCGAGGCCACGTCGCCGTCCTCGTGGCCGGCGACCTGCTTTCCGCCCTCGATCACGGCGACCTCGCTCCCGAGGCGCCGGTAGAACTGCGCCATCTCGAGCCCGATGGCGCCGCCGCCGATGATGACGAGCCGCGCGGGCAGCTCCTCGAGATCGAGCCAGTTGCCGGCGTGGACGTAGCCGGCGCCTTCGAGCCCCTCGATGGGCGGAATGACGCTGCGCGTGCCCGTGTCCAGCACGACATGGCGTGCGGACACGGATCGCGTTCCGACGCGCAACCGGAAGCCGTCCGCATCGCCGCCTTCGAAGCGCGCGTGCCCGCGGATCAGCGAGAGATTCGGCGTCGACTCGAGGCTCGAGGCGAGCTCGTCGCGGGACTTCACCGCGATGTCGCGTGCGCGTCCGATGACGGCCGGGTAATCCACCTCGACGGCCGGGATGCGCAATCCGTACTCGGCGCCGCGCCGCGCGAGGTGGGCGA
>DASUXK010000050.1:0-5513 GCA_036377935.1 Usitatibacter sp. | reverse complement strand
GTGGACATCTGGCGCGCGATCTCCTTCAGGTCCTTGATCGGGATCCCGACTTCCTTCTGCAGGTTGATGAGCGCGTCCTGCTGCTCGACGATCGCCGGCTTGAAGCGGTCGAGCGCCTTCGCGTACGCCTTGCCCGAGGCGATCTCCTCGTTCACCCACTTGAGGTTCGTCTCGTTGCCCGGGAACACCTTGATGAAGTGCGCGCGCGGCATGTTCGCGTTGCGCGTGCACAGCTCCATGATCTCGCGCTCGTGGGAGCGCACGCGCTCGACCAGGGCGCGCAGGCCGTTGGACAGGTGCTCGACCTGCTTCGCGGTGAAGCGGATCGCGAGCAGCTCGTTGGAGATGTCCTCCTGCAGGTCCTTGTAGGCGCGCGAGCGGTAGCCCTTCTCCACGAGGAGCTTCTTCATCTTCTTGTACTGGCGGCGGATCTTGTTGAAGTGCGCCAGCGCGTTCTGCTTGAGCTCCTCGAGGTCCGCGCTCGCCACGGCCTCGTCCTCGGCCTCCTGCTCCTCGGCGTCGAGCTCCTCGAGCTCTTCCTCCTCGCTCATCTCCTCCTCGACGACCTCCTCGCCCTCGTCCTCGTCCACGAGGCCGTCGACGAGCTCGTCGATGCGCATCTCGTCCTTCTCGATGAGCTCGGCCATGCGCAGGATCTCCTCGATCGTCGTCGGGCACGACGAGATCGCGTGGATCATGTGCTTGAGCCCATCCTCGATGCGCTTGGCGATCTCGATCTCGCCCTCGCGCGTGAGCAGCTCCACCGAGCCCATCTCGCGCATGTACATGCGCACGGGGTCCGTGGTGCGGCCGAATTCCGCGTCGATGGTGGTGGAGAGCGCTTCCTCCGCCTCCTCGATCACGTCCTCCTCGGCGATCGGGGCCGGCGCCTCGTTCATGAGGAGCTGCTCGGCATCCGGGGCCTCGTCGTACACCGCGATGCCCATGTCGGCGAGCATCGTGACCACGCCCTCGATCTGCTCGGCGTCGGTCATGTCGTCCGGCAGGTGGTCGTTGATCTCGGCGTACGTGAGGTAGCCGCGCTCCTTGCCGAGCACGATGAGGTTCTTGAGGCGCTTCTTCTGCGCCTCGACTTCGGCCAGCTTCACCTCGGCCTTCGGATGGTCGTTGCTCGACTTTTTCACGTGTGGCACTCCCGCTCAGGACGCTTCGGGGAAAACCCGAAATTGTATCAGAATTTGGACACCCCTTCCGTAGGAGGATTCCCCGATTTCGAGGCTTCCATCCGTGCGTAGAGGGCCTTGTACTCGGCCAGTTGCTCCGGGGTCGCCGTGCCGGCGTCCAGCAGCCGGGCGAGCTCCCCCTGGCGGCGGGCGAGCCGCTCCTGGCGCAGCTCCTGCACCCAGTGGGCGACCTCCGCCTCCAGGTCCAGCTCCCCGGTCTCGGCCTGCCGCAGCAGGGGTTCCCGGAGCGCCTGCTCCATCGGGGCCTCATGCTCGGTGCCCTGGAAGTAAGCGCTGACCTGTCCAAGCGTCAGGTGGGGGCTCGCGCGGCAAAAACCAACGACGGCGCGAAGGGCTGCGGCTTCCGGGCGTGATCCGTCCAGCACCTCGTCGGGCACGCGCACGGCGAGATCCGGCCGCATGAGGAGGCGGCCCAGGAGTCGCGATTCGGGCGGGGGCGGGGCGCCTCGCGCGACCCGCGCCGGGGCCGGCCGGGAGGCACGCGGGGCGCCCGCGCGGGCGGGCAGCAGCGCGTCGAGCTCGGGGGCATCGAGCCGCGCCAGCTCGCCGAGGCGATGGCGCAGCATCGCGGCCAGCGCCGGCGCCTGCACCTGGGCGAGGAGCGGCTTCGCTTCCGCCACGAAGCGGGCGCGGCCCTCCTCGCTCGCCATGTCGACGCGCGCCGCGAGCTCGGCGAAGAGGAACTGCGAGAGGGGCTTCGCCTGCGCGGCGGCGGCGAGGAACGCCTCGCGCCCTTCGCGGCGCCCGAACGTGTCCGGATCGTCCTCGGGCGGCAGGAAGAGGAAGCTCACCACCTTGCCGTCCGCGAGCACCGGCAGCGCCACCTCGAGCGCGCGCCAGGCGGCCTTGCGCCCGGCCGCGTCGCCGTCGAAGCAGAACACCACGTTGTCGGCGAGCTTCAAGAGCTTCGCCACGTGCACGGGCGTGGTCGCGGTGCCGAGCGTTGCGACCGCGTTCTCGACGCCGTTCTGCGCGAGCGCGACCACGTCCATGTAGCCTTCGACGACGATCACCTGGTTCGCGTCGCGGATCGCGCGGCGCGCCTGGTAGAGCCCGTAGAGCTCGCGGCCCTTCTCGAAGAGCGGCGTCTCGGGGGAGTTGAGGTACTTCGGCTCGCCCGGCCCGATGACGCGCCCGCCGAAGCCGATCACGTTGCCGCGCGCGTCGAGGATCGGGAACATCACGCGGTTGCGGAAGCGGTCGTAGCGCCGCGACTTCTTCTCGGGATGGGCCGGGTCCGGCTCCGAATCGATCACGAGGCCGGTGTCCCTGAGCGCGGGGTTCGCATAATCCGTAAACACCTGCTCGAGGTTCTGCCATCCGTCCGGGGCATAGCCCAGCCCGAAGCGCGCGGCGATCTCGCCGGAAACGCCGCGCCCCTTGAGGTAGTCGATGGCGGCGCGCGACTTCTTGAGCTCGGCCCGATAGTACGAGAGCGCGTCCATCATGCGCGCGGTGAGGGTCGGCCCCTCGGCGCCGCCCGGCCTGGGCTCGCGCGAGCGCGTCTCCGGCACCGGCATGCCCACGGTCTCGGCGAGCGTGCGGATGGCCTCGGGATAGGCGAGCCCCGAGTACTCCATGAGGAAGCCGATGGCGTTGCCGTGCGCCCCGCAGCCGAAGCAGTGGTAGAACTGCTTGGACGGGCTCACCGTGAAGGACGGCGTCTTCTCGTTGTGGAAGGGACAGCAGGCGGAGTAGTTCGCCCCCGCCTTCTTCAGCTTCACGTAGCGGTCCACCACGTCGACGATGTCGACGCGCCCGAGGAGGGACTGGATGAAGTCCTGGGGGATCACGGTGGCCCATTATGCGTCGTACCCGCGCAGGCGGGCACCCACCGCGGATTCCCGCCTGCACGGGAATGACGCTTCAGGCGAGCTTCGACTTCACCATCGCCGAGACCTTGCCCATGTCGGCGCGTCCGGCGAGCTTCGGCTTGAGGATGCCCATCACCTTGCCCATGTCCGCGGGCGACTTCGCGCCCGATTGCGCGAGCGCCTCGGCCACGGCGGCCTCGATCTCCTGCGCCGACATCTGCTTGGGCAGGTAGCCCTCGAGCACCGAGATCTCGTACTTCTCCTTGTCCGCGAGGTCCTGGCGCTGCGCCTTCTCGTACTGCGCGATGGAATCCTTGCGCTGCTTGATCATCTTCTCGACGACGGAGACCACGCCGGCATCGTCGAGCGTCACGCGCTCGTCGACCTCGCGCTGCTTCACGGCCGAGAGGAACAGGCGCAGCGCCGCGAGGCGCTCCGATTCGCGCGCCTTCATGGCGGACTTCATGTCTTCGGTCAACTGATCCCGTAGAGGCATTTCGATTGCTCCCAGCTACACCTGCTCCCGGCTACACCTGGGCAGACCCATGGGGACAGACCCTGGTGTTGCCGTTGCTTGGTTCAGGGTCTGTCCCCGGTGTGGATCGCGTAAAAACAATCGCGGCGAGCGGGGCGCGATGCCCGGCTCGCCGCGGGGAATCCTGTGTGCGCCCCTCAGTAAAGCTTGGGCGGCAGCATCTGCGCGCGCATGCGCTTGAAGCGGCGCTTCACGGCCGCGGCATGCTTGCGCTTGCGCTCGGCGGTGGGCTTCTCGTAGAACTCGCGCGCGCGAAGCTCGGTGAGGAGCCCCGTCTTCTCGACGGCGCGCTTGAAGCGGCGAAGCGCCACGTCGAACGGCTCGTTTTCCTTGACTCGGACAATGGGCATAAGGTCGCTGCGGAAAATTCGAAGCTGGAAAACCACGCATAATATCAGGATTTTGCCCCCGGGAAAAGGCGTTCCGGGCGCTCCGGAAGGACCCTCCCTGCTCATCCTCGGCATCGAAACCTCCTGCGACGAGACGGGCGTCGCCCTGTACGACACGGAATCGGGCCTGCTCGCGGACGCGCTGCATTCGCAGGTGAAGCTCCATGCGGACTACGGCGGCGTCGTGCCCGAGCTCGCCTCGCGCGACCACGTGCGCCGCCTGCTGCCGCTCCTCGCCCAGGTGCTCGGCGCATCGGGCCGGCGAATCGAGGACGTCTCCCTCGTCGCGTATACCCGCGGGCCGGGCCTGGGCGGCGCGCTGCTCGTGGGCGCTTCGGTCGCGGCCGGCCTCGCGCTCGCGCTCGATCGCCCCGCGGTCGGCATCCATCATCTCGAAGGCCACCTCCTCTCGCCGCTCCTCGCCGAGCCGCGGCCCGCGTTCCCGTTCGTGGCGCTCCTCGTCTCGGGAGGGCACACGCAGCTCATGCGCGTCGACGGCGTGGGGCGTTATGCGCTCCTCGGCGAGACCCAGGACGACGCGGCGGGCGAGGCGTTCGACAAGACCGCGACGGTGCTGGGACTGGAATACCCCGGCGGTCCCGCCCTCGCGCGCCTCGCCGAGCGCGGCGATGCCACGCGCTTCGCGCTGCCTCGCCCGATGATCGGCAGCGGCGACCTCGACTTCAGCTTCAGCGGCCTGAAGACCGCCGTCCTCACCCGGGTGCGCGAGTCCGGCACGCTCGACGAGGCCGCGCGCGCGGACCTCGCCGCCTCGTTCCAGGCCGCCGTGGTGGACGTGCTCGCCGCGAAGTGCATCGCGGCCCTCGAGCAGGAAGGCCTCGATCGGCTCGTGGTCGCCGGCGGCGTGGGCGCGAACGCGGCGCTTCGCGAGCGCCTGCGCCGCGAAGCCGCGGCCCGCGCATGCGAGGTGCATTTCCCGCCGCTCAGGCTGTGCACCGACAACGGCGCGATGATCGCCTTCGCCGCGGGCCTCAAGTACGGCGCGGCGCGGCTCGACGCGCGAGACGCCGAGTTCTCGGTGCTGCCGCGCTGGGATCTCGGCGAGGCGAAGGGCGAAGCTCAGTCCACGCCGCGGCGGTAGGCGCGCTCGGCGTCCTCCACCGCCTGCTCGGCGCGTTTCACCTCGTCCTCGAGCTGCTGGATGCGCGAGTAGTACTCCGCGTTCGGCACGCGGCCCGGGCAGATGGTCTTGCCGTCCTTCGTCTTGTGGCAGTTGGACATCGCCACGTGCGGCCCCGGGCCGGGCGAGCCGCCCACGGTGTACTGCCACTCGTCTTCCTGCGGCGCGGCCGCCTCGGCGAGCGCCTTGCGCGCGAGGTCGAGGCGCTCGCGCGCCTGCGCGAGGTTCGCCTCCAGCCGCGCGCGCGTCTCGCGCCGCTGCGTGAGGAGATCGGGCGGCGGGGGCGCGGGCGGCAGCACCTCGCTCCCGCGCGCGGGCGACGGCGGTGCGGGCGGCACCTTGCCGGGGCCGGCCGTGTGCGCGCCGGGATCCACCTCGACGCGCGTCACCTCGCCCGTGAATCCCTTGGGCGGCGCATCTCCGTAGTGG
>DASUXK010000049.1:0-3825 GCA_036377935.1 Usitatibacter sp. | reverse complement strand
GTACGCGGAGTGGACCAGGCGGCGCTCGCCGTCGCGCTCCACGGCGATCGTGCCGATGTGGCCGTCGGGCGCCGGCAGCACGGCGAAGAGCGCGGGGCTCACGGGCTCCGAGGCGCAGCCGGCCGCGAGGGCCGCCGCGAGGAAGGCCGCTGCGAGTCTTCCCAAGGAGGTTCCTACGGGCGCTGCGGGGCCGGCTCGTCCACCTGCACGACGAACTCGGTGCCGCGCACGCCCATGATCGCCGAGGGCGTGCGGATCTTCATGGATTCGGGGGACTGCTTCACCATCTTCCCGGAGACCGCCGCGAGGCGACCCTTCGAGAGCGTGCCCTGGAACTCGCCCGCGTAGGTGGTCGTGTCGAACGCGTACTTGTCGATCGCGAACACGCTCGACGGGCCGACGGAGACGAGGCTGTTGTCGTTGAACGTGATGCCCGCCGCGCCGTCGGCGCCCGTGACGATCACGTCCGCGGCCCGCACCGCGGTGCCCACCGCCGCCGCCATGCGCTCGCCGCCGCGCTCGATCGCGACGGTGCCGTGCGCCACCTTCACTTGCCCCACGTCCGCGGCGAACGCGGAACCCGTGGCCATCAACGCTGCCAGCAACCAGGCGGTGCGCATTGCGATTCTCCCCTTGCCAAACGGCGGTATCCCAGCCGTAATGATGCCAAATCCCGGGAGACCTGCTGTGAACGCCGTCACAAGCCGCATGGGGATGTTTCCGTCGCGCCGCGAGGCCTGGCGCGAGGCGCGCGCCTTCATCGACGCCTTCTGCGCCCGCGCGGCGCTGCCGCGCGAGCCGTGCCTCAAGGCGAACCTCGTGATCGAGGAGCTGTTCCTCAACACCGTGAAGCACGGCCACGGCGGCGGCAGCGACGCGCCGATCTGGATCGGGCTCGTGGCGCAGGAAGGGCGCATCCAGCTCACGTACGAGGATCGCGCGGCGCCCTTCAATCCGTTCGCACCCGGCACGCTCGAGATGCTGCAGGCCCTCGCGGGCTCGCGCCGCGAGGGCGGCCTGGGCGTGCTGCTCGCGCAGGGACTGACCGCGCGCGCCGAGTACGCCTACCTCTTCGGGCGCAACCGCATCCGCATCACGCTCGCCTGAGGCGCCGCGCCGCGGGGGCGAGCGGCGGCGGTCCCGCGGCCTCCACGCGCCGGGCGAGCCGCGTCCATTCGTCCGCGTCGCCGCGCGCGGCGTGCGCGAAGCGCTCGCGGGCGAAGCGGATGAAGGCGGGCGGCGCGTCGAGCGCCTTCACGAGCCGCCGCGCGGTCGCCGCGTCGTTCGCCTCGCCCAGCGCGTCCTGCAAGCCCGCGAGCGCGTCGCGGTAGCGCTTCGCGCCGGCCTGCTCGAAGAGCGCGCCAAGCGCATCGGCGGCGTAGCGCAGGCGCTTCACCTCGATGCGCAGGCGATGGCGCGCGGCCGGGCCGAGCTTTCCGATGCGGCGCGTGCGCGAGACGACCCGCGCGTGCCGATCGCGGATCGCGCGGGCGGCGAAGCCGGGCAACGGCTGCGGACGGGCGGCCGCAACGTCCCCGGGCGTCGCGAGCCAGCGCGAGATCGAAAGCATCGTGCGTGCGGCGCGCGGCGACTCGAGGGCACGCGCCGCGCCGCGCCGCTCCCGTCGCCGCTGCTTGTCGACGAGAGCGCCGAGCCTCGTCGCGAGCGCCGCATCGCCGAAGGCCGCGAGCGCGCCGGGCAACGAGGTCGCGGCGAACACGTCCCGGTCGCGCACCCGCCCGAGCGCGGCCGAAAGCGGGCGGAGCGCTTCGCGCCATGCCCGCGCGCGACGCCGCCCGGCGGGTTCGCGCAGAAGGCGCAATTCGGCGCGCAGCCGCCGCAGCGCGACGCGAGCCTGGTGCACGAACTCGGGATCGCCGGAATGCAGCACCCCTTCCTCGTTCGCCTGGAAATGCGCGAGGCCGCCCGCCACGATCGCGCGCGCGGCCTCGTCGAGCGTCATCGCGGGATCGAGGGCGACCGGCCGCGCCTTCGCGGGACGCAACGGCTCGGCGCGGAAGGCGCGATAGCCGCGCATCGCCTTGCTCACCGCGCTCAACCGCATCGGGGCGCTTTCGAGCAGGCGCGCGGCGAGGTCGAACGCGGCCTCCACGCCGCCCTCGAGGCACTCGATCTCGAGCTCCGAGATCGGCTCGCTTCCGGCGGCGGCGCGCGCCTCGCCCACGTCGAGCGCGACCTCCAGCCGCGCGCCGGGCACGGGCGAGACGATCCAGGCCGTGCGCACCATGTCCACGGTGAACGCGGGGCGCAGGCGGCGGTGCAGCTCGCGCGCGCCGGGCAGCCGCGCGAGCGGGGTGGCGGCGAAGAGCGAGAGATCGATGCTCGCATCGGGCCGCTCGAACTCCCACTCGCCGCGCGCGTGCAGGCCGCCGCGAACCTCGCCGCCGCCCTTGAGGGACTGGATCCAGCGCGATCCGATCCGGCGCAGGCGCAGCGCCATGCCGCGACGGCGCAGGAGCTCGTCGGGCGTATCGAAATACTGCGTCACCACGCGCTTTCGCACCGGCTTCGCGCCGGCGAGCGCGGGCGAGCGCGCGATGCGCTCGCGCGCGCCGGCATCGATCGCGAACTTGAGCTCGACCTCGGTCATCGGGCAGGGGGCGCGGAATACGCGTCCCCGCGGCATGTTGTCGGATTGCCGGGCCGCACGCGGCACCACCGGCATTCCCAGTCTAGCCCTTTGGTAAGATGAATCTCGTCGGCCCGGGTCTCATCCGACGGCCCGAAAATGAAAGGATCCCCAGCGGATGCACGCCACGCTTCCCCTGCTCGCCGACACCGATTTCCCGCCGCTCGCCCGAGCCCGCCTGGAGATCGTCCAGGTGAACCTCGGCTATCGCTGCAACCAGTCGTGCCTTCACTGCCACGTGAACGCGGGGCCGACGCGCACCGAGTCGATGAGCGCGGAGACCGCGCGCCAGGTGCTGGATTTCCTCGCCGCGAGCGGGGCTCGCACCATCGACCTCACCGGCGGCGCTCCGGAGCTGCACGCGCAGTTCCGGCCCATGGTCGAGGCCGCGCGCGCCCTGGGAGTCTCCGTGATGGATCGCTGCAACCTCACGGTCCTGCACGAGCCCGGCCAGGAGGATCTCGCGCGCTTCCTCGCCGCGCACCGGGTCGCGATCGTCGCGTCGCTGCCGTGCTACACGCCGGAGCTCGTCGACCGCCAGCGCGGCAAGGGCGTCTACGAGGCGAGCATCGAGGCGATCCGCGCGCTGAACGCCCTGGGCTACGGCGCGCAGGGCAGCGGCCTCACGCTGGACCTCGTCTACAACCCGCAGGGGCCGGTGCTGCCGCCCGCGCAGGCGAAGCTCGAGGCGGACTACAAGCGCATCCTCGGGGAGCGCGAGGGCATCGCCTTCAACCGGCTCCTCACGCTCGCCAACATGCCGATCCAGCGCTTCGGCTCGACGCTCGTCACGAAGGGCCAGTTCGGCGCGTTCATGGAGCTCCTGCGCGGCGCGCACCGCGACGAGAACCTCGCCGGCGTGATGTGCCGCTCGCTGGTCTCGATCGACTGGCAGGGCTGGCTCTACGACTGCGATTTCAACCAGATGCTGGGGCTGCCGCTGCGCGTCGCGGGCCGCCCGCGCCTGCACGTCTCGCAGGCGATCGGGCGCGACCTCGACGGAAACCCCATCGTGGTTCGCGACCACTGCTACGGCTGCACCGCGGGCCAGGGCTCGAGCTGCGGCGGGGCGCTCGCGTGAGGCCCGCGCCCGCGCCCGCGGCGGCGCTCGCCGCGCGCGCGAGCGACGAGCGGCCGGGCCGCACCTGTCCCGTTTCCTATCGCTACTCGCCGCG
>DASUXK010000048.1:0-3927 GCA_036377935.1 Usitatibacter sp. | reverse complement strand
GGGGGTTGTCCTTGCCGGACACCACCATGCTGGTCTTCAGGATGAGGTGTTCCACGGCAACGCCATAACGGGCGACGGCTGCGTACGTTTCCTGCAAAGTCGCCTTGTGCACCTCTTCGGAGCGCTCGACCGTGTGGTTGCCGTCGAGCAGCACCTTGGGCTCGACGATCGGGACGATGGAGGCTTCCTGGCAGATCGCGGCGTAGCGCGTGAGCGCGTGCGCGTTCGCGCGGATGCAGGCCATCGAGGGAATGCCCTCGCCGATCGTGATCACCGCGCGCCACTTGGCGAAGCGCGCGCCCATCGCGAAGTACTCCTGCATGCGACCGGCGAGCCCGTCGAGGCCCTCGGTCACCTTCTCGCCGGGGTGCAGCGCCATGTCGTGCGCGCCGGCGTCGACCTTGATGCCGGGGATGACGCCGTTCTTCTTCAGGTACTCGGCGAAGTTCACGCCGTCCTTCGTCTTCTGGCGGATCGTCTCGTCGAAGAGGATCACGCCGCTCACGTACTCCGGCAGCCCCGGCGTGGTGAAGAGGAGCTCGCGGTAGGCGCGGCGGTTCTCCTCGTTGCACGCGACGCTCACCGAGTCGAAGCGCTTCTTGCAGGTGCCGGCGCTCTCGTCGGCGGCGAGCAGGCCCTTGCCCGCGGCGACCATCGCGCGGGCGGTTTCGGACATCAATCGGGCATCCATCGTGGAACCTCGCTTCAGTTGACGACGGCCGCGAGCTCCCCCTTCGCGTAGCGCGTGGCCATCTTTTCCAGGGGCACGGGCTGCAGCTTCGATCCCTGTCCCGCGCATCCGAACTGCTGGTAGCGCTGCTTGCAGATCTCCTTCGCCGCCGCGCGCGCGGGCTTCAGGTAGTCGCGCGGGTCGAAGGCGCTCTTGTTGGCGTTCATGAACTTGCGGATCGCCGCGGTCATCGCGAGCCGGATGTCCGTGTCGATGTTCACCTTGCGCACGCCGTGCTTGATCCCTTCCTGGATCTCCTCGACCGGCACGCCGTAGGTCTCCTTCATCTCGCCGCCGTTCTCGCGGATGACCTGGAGGAGGTCCTGGGGGACGGACGACGAGCCGTGCATCACGAGGTGCGTGTTGGGGATGCGCTTGTGGATCTCCTTGATGCGCTCGATGGCGAGGATGTCGCCCGTGGGCTTCCTCGTGAACTTGTAGGCGCCGTGGGAGGTGCCGATGGCGATCGCGAGCGCGTCCACGCCGGTCTTCTTCACGAAGTCCGCGGCCTGCTCGGGATCCGTGAGCAGCATGTCGCGCGTCATGGTGGCGTCCGTGCCGTGGCCGTCCTCCTTGTCGCCGCGCATGGTCTCCAGGGACCCGAGGCAGCCCAGCTCGCCCTCGACGGAGACGCCGAGGCGGTGCGCCATGTCGACCACCTGCTTGGTCACCTGCACGTTGTACTCGTAGCTCGCGATCGTCTTGCCGTCCGATTCGAGCGAGCCGTCCATCATCACCGACGAGAAGCCGAGCTTGATCGCGCCCTCGCAGACCGCGGGCGACTGGCCGTGGTCCTGGTGCATGGCGACCGGCGTGCCGGGGTAGCTCGCCACCGCGGCCTCGATGAGGTACTTGAGGAACGTCTCGCCGGCGTACTTCCGCGCGCCCGCGGAGGCCTGCATGATCACCGGGCTGTCCGTCTCGGACGCCGCCTCCATGATCGCCTGCACCTGCTCGAGGTTGTTCACGTTGAACGCGGGAAGGCCGTAGCCGTTCTCCGCCGCGTGGTCCAGCAACTGCCGCATCGATACGAGTGCCATGGGGGATCTCCGTCCTGGGCCGGCTTGAGGGAGTGGGACTATCTTAGCTTCTAGGCGTTCTGCCCGCGGTGCTCGCCCACCTTCACGATCTTCATCGTGTTGGTGCCGCCGGGCTTGCCGAGGGGCTCGCCGATGGTAAGCACGATGAGGTCGCCGGGCCGCACCGCGCCGTGGGCGACCAGCACGGCCTCGGCCTCCGCGAGCAGCTCGTCGCGGTCCTGGCCCTCGTGCCGGACCATCAGCGGGTACACGTCGCGGAAGAGCGTGCAACGGTAGCGGGTGCCGGCCTGCGCGGTGAGCGCGTAGATCGGCACCCCGGAATTGAGCCGCGACATCCACAGCGCCGTGGAGCCGGACTCGGTGAGCGAGGCGATCGCCTTCACCTTGAGGTGGTACGCGGTGAAGAGCGCCGCCATCGCGATCGACTGGTCCACGCGCTGGAAGACGCGGTTCAGGAACTCGGTGTCGAGCGTGACCGGCTGCGTCTTCTCGGCCTCGAGGCAGATGCGGTTCATCGCGGCGATCGTCTCGACCGGATACTGGCCCGAGGCCGATTCGGCGGACAGCATCACCGCGTCGGTGCCGTCGAGCACGGCGTTCGCCACGTCGGAGACCTCGGCGCGCGTGGGCACGGGGCTGGAGATCATCGACTCCATCATCTGCGTCGCGGTGATGGTGAGCTTGTTGAGCTCGCGCGCCTGCCGGATCATGCGCTTCTGCAGCGCCGGCACCGCCGCGTCGCCCACCTCGACGGCGAGGTCGCCGCGCGCGACCATGATTCCGTCGCAGGCGTGCATGATGTCCTCGAGCGCCGGAATCGCCTCGGCGCGCTCGATCTTCGCGATCAGCATCGCGTGCCCGCCCGCCGCGCGCAGGAGCTCGCGAGCCATGTACATGTCGGCGCCGCTCTTGGGGAACGACACGGCGACGAAGTCGGCCTTGATCTCCGCGGCGACGCGGATGTCCGCGATGTCCTTCGGCGTGAGCGCCGGCGCCGTGAGGCCGCCGCCCTGGCGGTTGATGCCCTTGTTGTTGGAGAGCGTGCCGCCGTGCCGCGTCACGGTGTTGATGCGCGAGCCTTCGACGCCGGTGACGTCGAGCACGATCTTGCCGTCGTCGAGCAGGAGCACGTCGCCCGCGCGCACGTCGCGCGGCAGCTCCTTGTAGTCGAGCCCCACGCCGCCCGCGTCGCCGAGCTCCATCTGCGCGTCGAGCACGAACGGATCGCCGGGCCTGAGCGCCACCTTTCCGTCGCGGAAGCGCCCGACGCGGATCTTCGGGCCCTGCAGGTCGGCCATGATGCCCACGGTGCGGCCCACCTTGCGGCACGTCTCGCGCACGAGCTCCGCGCGCTTGCGATGGTCGTCGGCGGTGCCGTGGGAGAAGTTCAGGCGCACGACGTCCACGCCGGCGGCGAACATCTTCTCGAGCACCGCCGCGTCGCTCGAGGCGGGCCCCAGCGTGGCGACGATCTTGGTGCTGCGCTGGATCACGCCGCCGGCGCGCCCGCCGCGGCGCGCTCTTCCAGGATCGCGACCGCGGGCAGCGTGCGGCCTTCGAGGAACTCGAGGAAGGCGCCGCCGCCCGTCGAGATGTAGCCGATGCGGTCGGTCACTCCGTACTTCGCGATCGCGGCGAGCGTGTCGCCGCCGCCCGCGATGGAGAACGCCTTCGAATCGGCGATCGCCTGCGCCACGGCCTTCGTGCCGTTGCCGAACGCCTCGAACTCGAACACACCCACCGGGCCGTTCCAGACGATCGTTCCCGCCTGGCGCAGGATCTCGCCGTAGCGCTTCGCGGTCGCCGGGCCGATGTCGAGGATCAGGTCGTCGGGGGCGACGTCCCCGGCGGCCTTCACCGTGGCGGGCGCGTCGGCCCGGAACTCCTTGCCGCACACGACGTCGCCGGGAATCGGCACCGCGGCGCCGCGCTTCTGCATCATCGCCATGATGTCCTTCGCCTCGCTCGCGAGATCGGCCTCGGCGAGCGACTTGCCGATCGGCAGTCCCGCCGCGAGCATGAACGTGTTGGCGATGCCGCCGCCCACGATCAGCTGGTCGACGCGCCCGGCGAGCGACTTGAGGATCGTGAGCTTGGTGGAGACCTTGGAGCCCGCGACGATCGCCACCAGCGGGCGCTTCGGATGGGCGAGCGCGC
>DASUXK010000047.1:0-4750 GCA_036377935.1 Usitatibacter sp. | reverse complement strand
AGCCGGCACCCAAGTACGTGCCGGCGGCCTGGGACTACGACGAGGTGCGGCCGTTCCTGATGGAGTCCGGCGCGCTGATCACCGCCAAGGAGGCGGTGCGCCGCGTGCTGATCCTCGAGAACCCGTCGATGCCGGGCAGCGCCTGCATCACGCCGACGCTCTATGCCGGCCTGCAGCTCATCCTGCCGGGCGAGGTCGCGCCGTCGCATCGCCATACGCAATCGGCGCTGCGCTTCATCGTGGAAGGCGAGGGTGCGTTCACGGCCGTCGAGGGCGAGAAGACGCTCATGAAGCCGGGCGACTTCGTGATCACGCCGTCCTGGAACTGGCACCACCACGGCAACGAGAGCGCCAAGCCGATGGTGTGGCTGGACGGCCTCGACATCCCGATGGCGATGTACTTCGGCGGCACCTTCCGCGAGGACCATCGCGAGGACGAGGCGCCCGTGACCCGGCCGCCCGGCGATTCGCTCGCCCGCTACGGCAGCGGCCTCCTTCCCGTGGGCTACGAGAGCGCGACGCTCAATTCGCCCGTCTTCAGCTATCCGTGGTCGCGCACGCGGGAGGCGCTGCACGCGCTCGCCCGTGCGGCCGACCCGGACCCGCACGCGGGCCATCTCATGCGCTACGCCAATCCGGCCGACGGCGGCTGGGCGATGCCCACGATGGCGACGATGGTGCGGCTGCTGCCGAAGGGGTTCGCGACGCTTCCTTGCCGCTCCACCGACGGGACGGTCTTCGTCGTGGTGGAGGGACGCGGGGCGGCGCAAATCGAGGGGCGCCGCTTCGAGCTCGCGCCGCGCGACGTCTTCGTCGTGCCGGGCTGGACGCCCTTCACGCTCGAGGCCGCCGGGGATCTCGCGCTCTTCTCCTTCTCGGACCGCGCCGCGCAGGAGAAGCTCGGCCTCTTCCGGGAGCGGAGGCTGTGACACAATAGGCGCGCCCCGCCTCGCCCCATAACGAGAACGATGAACGCCACCCTCCGGCGCTACGCTTCCGCCGCCGTTCTGCAAGTCGGCGGACGGCTGGACCAGGACACCTGCGAAGGCTTCCGCGCCGGGCTGATGAAGCACGTGGAAGCGGCCGCGCGCGAGGGCGGCACGGTGGTGCTCGACCTGTCCGCCCTCGAGTACGTCTCCAGCGCGGGGCTGCGCTGCTTCATGCTCGCCTCGCGCGAGGCGAAGGCGCAGCAGGCGCGCATCTTCGTCGCCTCGCTGCAGCCGATGGTGGCCGAGATCTTCGAGATCAGCCACTTCAACCTCGTCTTCCAGGTCTTCCCCACGGTTCGCGAGGCGCTCGCCGCGGTCTCGCCCGAGGCGGCCGCCGCGTACGGCCGGGGCTAGCGCCATGCGCCTTCGATTCTGGGGAACGCGCGGGTCGATCCCGGTCGCGCTCACCTCGGCCGACATGCGCGACCGGCTCGCGAAGGCGCTGGTGCAGGCCTCGGGCCGGTCCTTCGCGACGTACGAGGAGGCGCACGACTTCGCCGCCTCGGAGCTCGATTTCTCGCTCACGCACACGTTCGGCGGCCACACGCCCTGCGTGGAGATCGAGGCCGGCGGCGACGAGTACTTCGTCTGCGACATGGGCAGCGGCGCGCGGCCCTTCGGCGTGCACGTGCTCGCGCGCCAGGGCGGCAAGCCCGCCACCGTGAACGTGTTCATGTCGCACGTGCACTGGGACCACATCATGGGCTTCCCCTTCTTCGGCCCGGCCTACGTCCCGGGCACGAAGATCCGCATCCACGGCTGCCACGACGTGCTCGAGCGCGCGTTCCGGCTGCAGCAGTCGCCGCCGTGCTTCCCCGTGGAGTTCGACCAGCTCGGCGCCTCGGTCGAGTTCGTGAAGCTCGAGCCGGGACGTGCGCACACGGTCTGCGGCCTCACCGTCACGCCGCACCTGCAGCTGCACTCGGGCGATTCGTACGGATACCGCTTCGAGCACGGCGGCAAGGTCGCGATCTATTCGACCGATTCGGAGCACAAGCTCGAGAACCGCGCCGAGGCCGAGGCCTTCGCGGAGTTCTTCCGCGACGCCGACGCCGTGGTCTTCGACGCCATGTACGCGCTCGCCGAAGCGATCAGCGTGAAGGCCGACTGGGGCCACTCGAGCAACATCGTGGGCGTGGAGCTCTGCCAGATGGCGCGCGCGCGCCACCTCGTGCTCTTCCACCACGAGCCGGCCAACGACGATGCCACGCTCGAGGGCCTGCTCAAGGAAGCGCGCCGCTTCGAGGAGCTCACGCGCGGCGACCACGTGCTGCGCGTCTCGGCGGCCTACGACGGGATGGAGCTCGATCTCTGAGCGCGCTGCGCGGGCTTCGCGTCCTCGCCCTCGCGCTCGCCGCGGCCCTCGCCGTCTTCATCGCCGCTTCGCCGCCGCCGGCGCGCGCCCTGCGCGAGGCGGGCTTCGACGCCCTGCAGCGCGCGTTCCCGCTCGAGCGGCGCTCCGCCCCCGCGATCGTGGTCGCGATCGACGAGGCCTCGCTCGCCAGGTACGGACAGTGGCCCTGGCCGCGCACGCGCCTCGCCGAGCTCGTCGAGCGCATCGACGGCATGGGCTCGGCCGCGATCGCGTTCGACATGTTCTTCCCCGAGCCCGACCGCTTCTCGCCCGGCGTGCTCGCGCGCTCGCTGGACCTGCCGCCGCCGATCGCGGGACTCATCGAGGCGATCGCCTCCAACGACGCGCGCTTCGCCGAGGCGATGCGCGGGCGGCGCGTGGTGCTCGGCATCGCGGCCACGGACGCCGCCGATGCCCGCTTCGCCGCGCCGCCGCGCGCCGCGCCCGTGGTGCTCGCGCCCGGCGCCGCGGGCGCGCTCGCGTCGTATCGCGGGCACATCGGAAGCCTTCCGGTGCTCGACCGCGCGGCGGCCGGCCGCGGACTCATGAACTCGGGCGCGCCCGATCGCGTGGTGCGCACGGTGCCCCTCCTCGCGCTGGTGCAGGGCGAAGTCGTGCCGGCGCTCGCGATCGAGGGCCTGCGCGCCGCGAGCGACGCGGGCATCCGCCTCGACCGCCGCGGCGACGGGCTCCTCGAGATGCGCTTCGCGGGCGCGGCCTTCCCGCTGCAGGCCGACGGCAGCGCCTGGCTGCGCTTCGCGCCGCACGACCCGGCGCGCTTCGTCTCCGCCGCCGACGTGCTCGAGGGCCGCGCCGACCCGCGTCGCTTCGAGGGCAAGCTCGCCCTCATCGGCATGACCGGCGAGGGCCTGCACGACTACAAGACCACGCCGCTGGGCGAGCTCGTGCCCGGCGTGGAGATCCACGCGCAGCTCGCGGAGAACGTGTTCGACGGCGTGTCGCTGGTGCGCCCGGCCTGGGCCACGCCGGCCGAGGCGGCTGCGCTCCTGCTCGCCGCGATCGCGATCGTGATCGCCATCCCGAGGCTGTCCGCGCTGCAGGGCCTGCACCTCGCGGCCTTCCTCGTGCTCGCCCTCGTCGCCGCGGCGCTCCTCGCCTTCGCGCGCTTCGGCATCCTCCTCGATGCCGCGTGGCCCGCGGCCGGCGTGATCGCGGTGTACGGCAGCGTGGTCGTGGGATCGCTCTCGGAAGCGGAGCGGCATCGGCGGCTCCTGCGCGAGCAGGCGGCGCGCCTCGCCGGCGAGATCGATGCCGCGCGGCGCATCCAGATGGGCCTGCTGCCCGATCCGCGCGAGGTGCTCGCGCGCGATCCGCGCGTGCGCGTCGCCGCCTTCCTCGAGCCCGCGCGCACCGTGGGCGGCGATTTCTACGACTGCTTCGCGCTCGACGAGCGGCGGCTCTTCTTCGCGGTGGCCGATGTCTCGGGCAAGGGGCTGCCCGCGGCGCTCTTCATGGCGGCGGTGAAATCGCAGTTGAAATCCGAGGCGTTGCGCGGCGGGCCGGTGGGCGAGGTGCTCGCGCGCACGCAGGCCGCGATCGCGCGCGAGAACCCGGAGCATCTCTTCGTCACCGTGTTCGCCGGCGTGCTGGACCTCTTCACGGGCGAGCTGGAGCACGCCAACGCCGGGCACGAGGCGCCGTTCGGCCGTCCCCCGCGCGGCGTGCCGGGGCGCTTCGGCGCGTCCGGAGGACCTCCGCTCGGCGTGATCGAGGGCTACGCGTGGCCCACGTCGCGGCGCACGCTCGCCGCGGGCGAATGGATCTGCGTGGTGAGCGACGGCGTGACCGAGGCGATGAACCCGAACCGGGAGTTCTTCACGGCGGAGCGCCTGCGCGCTTCGCTCACCTGGCTGGGCGACGAGTCCACGCCCGAGGATGTCGTGCGCCGCGTGCGCGAGGACCTCGATCGCTTCCGCGGCGGCGCCGAGGCCGCCGACGACATCACGCTGCTCGCGCTTCGCTGGGAAGGCGGCTGAAGCGGGCGCTTCAGCGGACGTTGATCTCCACGCGCCGGTTCCTCGGCTCGCGCACGTCGTCGGGGGTGGCCACGAGCGGCTCGCGCTCGCCGCGTCCGCGCGCCTGGATGCGCTCCGCGGGAATGCCGTGCGCGACGAGCATCTCGCGCATCCGCTCGGCGCGCGCGAGCGACAGCTCGTCGTTGTAGCGCCGGCGCCCGATGGTGTCGGTATGGCCGATCACGACGATGTCGGGTAGCGGCCGGCGCTGGATCTCGGCGAGCACGTGCTCGAGCTCGCCCTTCGATTTCGCGGTGAGCTCGTCGCTGTCGGCGAGGAAGTACAGGATGAAGGTCGCGGGCGGCGCGGGCAGCGCGGCGAGCGTCGGCCCGAAGGCGCTCTTCACCTCCGTCTCGGTGAGCTGCACGGCC
>DASUXK010000046.1:0-12140 GCA_036377935.1 Usitatibacter sp. | reverse complement strand
ATCATGGAATAACAGCGACTCAGGTTCGTGGTCCCCGGCGGGCTGATCTGGTAATAGCAGCCCGATACGTTGTTGTTGCCGGAAAAGGTGAAAGTGAAAAACTCGTCGATGAGGGTGCCCTGCCAAAGCACCGCCCATTGATTCTGGGCGCTCACGTACTCGCCGACCGCGGGTCTGCCCCCGGGACCGGTCCCTGCGACAACGTAATCGCCGCTCGTATTGGGGGAATTGTCGATCGACCTGAACGCGAACTGATCACTAAACGTGGACACGATCACATAGGAAAAGGTCCAAGTTCCACCGATCAGCAGAGCGCTCTTGTCGCGGTTGGGGTTGGTCGGTTGCGGTGGCGCGGCAATTGTCAGCACGATGTCGTATCGACCGACTGAACCGTCCAGCACCGCCTTGAAAGGAAAGTGACCTTCGGCGAAACCAAAGAGCGTAACTTGGTTGTTCGCATCAAACGGGACTGACGTGAGCGAATACCTGCCGCTTGGCGAGCACGAAAACGTGAATGCTCCATTAGCCAAGACGAGGCCGCAAATATCCTGTCCGGCATTGTTCCTGATGGTGCCTGAGATGTTTACGGTTCCCGCTTTAGGCGAGCCCACTTCGGCGGTCTGAGCGCCGCCGTCACCGTCGGTTGCGATTGTCTTCGCGTGGGAGGCGGTTGCCACCATGAGAGCCAGCGGGCAAATGAACGCCGCGAAATTGGCGCGCGCCATACACCTCCCTTATGATCGGTTGTTATCCGAAGTTTGGCTGAATAGTGCGCGCGGGAAAAATGCCCGTCAATCGTTCCGGTCAAAGCGCCGGTTCGTCCCACTCCGCGCCATGACGCGCGTTTCGCGAGACAGGGTTTAGCGCGATGCGAAGCGGCGCACGCCGCGCGCGTCCTCGCTCGCCGCCACCTTTCCGCGCGCCTCGAGGTAGTGCAGGTGCGCGATGGCCTCGCCCATGGCGAAGCGCATCTGGTGCTCGTCGAGCGCGCGCTTGAAGAGGAGGGGGATCGCCTCGTACGCGGTGATGGGCTTAGCGCAGCCCTCGAGCAGGCGCTCGAGGCGCCGCGCGTGGTGCTCGTGCAGCTGCGCGATGCGCGGGTGCAGGCCGCGGAAGACGCGGTCGTGCGAGGGCAGCACGAGCGCATCGGCCGGGAGATGCGCGTAGCGCCCGAGCGAATCGAGGAAGAGCGAGAGCGGGTCGGAATCGGGCTGGCTTCCCCACACGCCGACGTTGCTCGTGATGCGCGGCAGCACCTGGTCGCCGGAGATGAGCACGCCGAGCGACTCGCACCACAGCGTCGCCTGCTCCGGCGCGTGGCCGAACACGGTGATCACCTCCCAGTCGCGCCCGCCGATGCGCAGCCGCTCGCCGTGCATCATGCGCCGGTAATGCCGCGGCACCGAGGCGACGCCGCGCAGGTACGCGTTCGCCTGGCGCGCCTTCTCGGGGATCGACGCGGTGTCGAGCCCGTTGCGCGCGAAGAGGGCGAGCGTGGACTCGCGGTCGAAGCCGGCGCTGTCGTCGTGCGCGGCATGCGCGGAGAGATACTCGGCGGCCGTCATGTGGAACGGCGCGCCGGTGCGCTCGACGAGGTACGCCGCGCAGCCGACGTGGTCCGGGTGGTAGTGCGTGACGACCACGTTCCTCACCGGACGGCCGGCGAGCGTATCCGCGAAATGGCGCTCCCAGAGCGCGCGCGTCGCCTCGCTGCCGTAGCCCGTGTCGACGATCGTCCAGCCGTCGCCGTCGGCGAGGAGCCACAGGTTGATGTGGTCGAGCGCGAAGGGCAGGCCCATGCGGATCCACAGCACGCCGGGAGCGACCTCGATCGCCTCGCCGGGCTGCGGGACGCGCTCCTCGAACGGGTACGTTATTTCGTCGTGAAGACCCACGTCCCGTTCCAGGCCGGCTCGGGTGCGCGCTCGGCGAACTTCGCGGCGCGCTCGAGGTAGACCTTGTAGAGCTTCGTTTCCGGCGCCTGCCCGCGCAGCGCCTCGAGCGCCAGCTGCGCCTCGGTCCAGCGGCGCTTGCGGTAGAGCTCGAGCGCCCTGTGGAAGCGGTCGGTCTCCTGCAACGCGGCCTCGGCCACCTCGCCCACCTTGCCCAGCGGCTCGTAGATCGCCACGCCTTCGGTGCGGCCCTTGACGACCACGCGGTCGACCTCGCGGTAGACGAACCCCGGCGCCGCGTCCACCATCGACTCGGAGACGAGGATCTCCACGCCGTATTCCTTGGTGAGCCCTTCCAGCCGCGAGGCGAGGTTCACCGCGTCGCCCATCACCGTGTACGCGCGGCGGAAGCGCGAGCCCATGTCGCCCACGTTCATCTCGCCGCAGTTCAGGCCCACGCCGATGTTCAGCACCGGCCAGCCGCGCTTCACGAACTCGGGGTCGAGGCCGCGGATGCGCTTCTGCATCGCGAGCGCCGCTTCCACGGCGTGCGCGGCATGCTGGGGATCGGCGAGCGGCGCGCCCCAGAAGGCCATGATCGCGTCGCCGATGTACTTGTCGATCGTGCCGCGCTTCTCCTGGATCACCTCCGTCATCTCGGAGAGGTAGATGTTCATGAGCTCCTTCAACTCGGAGGGCGCGAGGCCTTCGGAGATCGACGTGAAGTCGCGCACGTCGGAGAAGAGCACGGTCATCTCGCGGCTTTCCCCGCGCATGGAGTACTCGCCCGGGTTGCGCGACATCTCGTCCACCAGCTCCTTGGGCACGTAGGTGCCGAAGAGGCCCGTGATCAGCCGCCGCGAGCGCGCCTCCAGGAAGAAGCCGTAGACCATGTTGAAGAGGTAGAGCACGAGGACCGCGACCACCGGCACGGCGAGGTCGAGCACGTAGCCGAGCGAGCTCCAGGCGTAGAGGTTCAGGCCGATGACCGCGGCGAGCACGCCGCCCGCGATGGCGCTCGAGGCGAAGGCGCCCGTGCGCGGCAGGAAGATCGCGAGCGGGATGCCGATGAAGAGGATGAGCAACACCGAGAACGACTCCGCCTCGATGGGCCGGTGCTTGAGCGTCTGGTCGAGGATCCCGCTCAGCATGTCCGCGTGCACCTCGACGCCGGGGAAATCCTCGCCCACGGGCGTCTGCTTGATGTCCAGCAGGCCCTGCGCCGAGGTGCCGACGATGATCGCCTTGTCGGCGAGCTCCTCCGGCCCGAGCGTGCCGCGGATCACGTCGGTCGCCGAGACGTAGCGGAAGGAGCCGCGGCCGCCGCGATAGGGCACGAGCGACGACATCGACTCGTCGAGCGGGACCTGCCGGTCGCCGATGGTGAGCGAGCGGATCCAGGCGATCGCGTCGCGTCCGCTGCCGGTCTGGTCGGTGCGGATGGTGATCGGGGCGTTGCCGAGGTAGGCGCGCGCGAGCGCGAGCGACATCGACTGGTAGTAGTCGCCGCCGAAGCGCATGAGCATCGGCACGCGCCGCGTGACGCCGTCGAAGTCCAGGCCCGGGGAGAGGTGCCCGGCGCCGGCGGCCTGGGCCTGCAGCTCGCGCAGGTTGCCGCTGTAGCCGGTCGCCTCCGTCGTGCCGAACGTGCCCTGCGCCGACTCGGCGAGCGACTTGCCGTCGATGGTGGGCAGGGGCAGCACGCCAACGCGGTCCTGCTTCGAGTTGAGGAAGAAGCCCAGCACCACCGGGTGGCGGCCGATCTCGTCGGCGAAGACCTTGTCGTAGTCCAGGGTCGCGCGCGAGCGCTCGAGCACCGCCTTGAACCGGGCATCGTCCGCGAGCTCGGTGCGCGCGAGCCGGTCGAGCGTGTCGATGCCGGAGCTCGCGTCGCGCTCGGCGAACACGATGTCGAACGCGGCGACGCGCACGTGGTAGCGATCGAAGAGCTGGCGGACCATGAGCGCGAGCTTGTCGCGGCTCCACGGCCAGCGCCCCTCGGCGGCGAGGCTCTTCTCGTCGATGTCGAGGATCACGATGCGCGGATCGACGGTGCGCGGCATGAAGAGCCGCAGCCGCGCGTCGTAGGACTGCAGCTCGAGCGCTTGCAGGGGCCGGAGCGGAAAGATGCCCGCGGCGCTGAGCGCGCCGGCCAGCACGACGGCAATGCCGATCGCCACGCGCGCCACCGTGTTGAGGGAGAGCCTTTGCTTCAGCAACGGCGCGAGGCGCATCGGGCGGGCGGGGCGGGCCGGGTGGCGACCATCATACAACGCGGCGACGCGTCACCGGCCGCGCAGCAGCCGTCCCAGGGCGCGCAGCGGCGCGGTGAGGCGCCACGATCGGCTCGATTCGATGCGTGCGAGGCGCTCCGCGGCGTCGCGGGCGGCGGCCGCCGAGCGTTCCCGGCCCGCGGCCGCCTCCGCGAGCGCCGAGCGTGCGGCATCGAGCTCGGCCCGGCTCGCTTCCCATGCGCTGCGCTCGGCTTGCGCCTCCTCGATGCGCGCATCGGCCTCGGCGACGCGCCGCGCGAGCTCCTCCATCGAGCGCCCGCGCCCGCAGCGCACGGCATCGTCGAAAAGCCACGCGAGGGTCGAGAGGGCCGGGGAGCCCTGGGGCGCCTGCAGCCAGCGCGGCTCGATCGCGGGGACCGGCGCCGACGGGCGCGCGGCACGGGAGACGCCCTCGAGATAGCGCCGGCGGTACTCGTCGGCGTCCACGCGGGGGGCGCCGCCCACGGAAGCGAGGGGCGCGGCGCGGCGCAGCGCGAGCAGCGCGTCGTTCATGGCGGCCGGCGAAGCGTCCCACGGCACCAGGCGCGCGTTGGCGCGGCCCGCGAGGCGCTCGGGAAAGGCGCCGAGGTCGGTGGCGACGATCGGCAGGCCGGTCGCGAGCGCGGCCGAAAGCGTATACGAGAAGGTCTCGGGACACTGCGCGGGAAAGAAGAACGCGTCGCCCCTTTCGAGGGCGATGCGAGCATCGAGGTCCTCCTCGCGGTACTCGCCGGTGAGGCTCACGGGCATCGCGGGCCACTCGCCGAGCGCGCTCGCGACGTAGCCCACGACGCGGAAATGCAGCGGCAGGCGGCGCTCGGCGGCGTCGCGCACGCAGCCGGCGAGCACGCGAAGCCCCTTCGCGGGCGAGATCGCGCCGGGCACGAGCACGCGCATGGGCGCTTCCAGCGCGGGGGCGGGCTCCTCGGGGTGCGGCCACGCGACCGCCTCGACGCCCGGGAAGAAGCGCGCGATGCGTCGCGCCGCATCGTGCGATGGCGCGATCACGCGCTCGGCCGAGGCGAGGAGCGTGCCGAACGCGCTTCGCCACCCGTCGATGCCGATCGGCCACTGGGCGGGGCCCGCTTCGAGGCAGCGGCGGCAATCGGGCTCGCCGCCGCAGTAGAGCCCGCGGCCGTCGGTCAGGTGGTACGCGGGGCAGGCAGGATAGTAGTCGTGCAGCGTGAGCCGGTGCATGCAGCCGAGGCGCTCCGGCAGCGCGAGGATCGCCTGCGGAAGCCCGTGCACGTGGTGGTAATGCACGAGGTCGATGCCGATCGCCCCGAGGAGCGCGACCAGGCGCTCCCAGTCGTCGTGGGCATGGAGCCACAGCGCGAGATCGTCTTCCGGCGCGAGCGAGCGCAACGCGACGAACGACTCGAGGTGCGGCTGCAGGAGGAGTACGTCCACCTCCGTGCCGATCGCGCGCGCGAGGCTCGCGACGTGGCGCGCGACGCCGCCGCCGAAGGCGTGCGAGACGAAAAGCGCGCGGGGCCGCGGCGATGCGCGCAGCCGCTCCAGCGCGCGCGCGGCGCTCACGCGCCTCCGGCCGCCCGGCGCCGCAGCCGTCGGCGGGCGCGCGCGAGCAGGCCCAGCACCTTCCACGTGCGCGAGGCGTAGATGCTCTGCAGCTGCGCCTGGCGCTCGAACGCGAGCCGCTCGGCGTGGGCGAGCCCCTCGCGCAGCCGCGCGATCTCCCCCTCGCGCTGGGCGATGAGGGCGTCGCGATCCGAAAGCCGCTGCATCGCGTGCTCGAGCCCGCGGTTGAGCTGGCCGATCGCCGAATCGCGCTCCACGGCGAGCTTCTCGATCTGCCACAGGCCATGCATGATGCGCCCGCGCTCGTCGTGCCGCTCCGCGAGCACGTGCTGCGCTTCCTCGCCGCCCAGCTCGAGCCGCGCGCGGTCGATCGCGATGCGCAGCTCGTTGGCGAGGTCCATGACGAGGAACGCGTGCACGCGGGCGGGATAGTCGGGGTGGACCTCGACCAGCGCCTTGCCCGCCGCCTGCTGCAGGGCGCGGCTCTCGCCCGAGAAGCTTACCGAGCCCTCGTGGTAGACGAAGACGTCGGCGGCGAGCACGTTGCGCCGGCCCGACTTCACCGCGCGCATGCAGAAGTCGTTCTCCTCGCCGTAGCCGCGCCCGAACCGTTGCGCGTCGAAGGCGCCGAGCGCGGCGAGCGCATCGCGCCGGATGTACATGCAGAAGCCGACCGCGGTCGGGATCTCCACGGAGCGCCCGGCGTTCACGCGCGCGAAGACGCGGTCCAGCTCGGCGAGCCCGAGCGTTCCCGGCACGCCGCCCGGCCAGCCCTCGAAGGGATAGGAGCAGATGGTGGCGTTGTTGGAGAAGGGCGTCACGGTCGCGATGTCGTCCGTGCCGTGGGCGCAGGCGTGCAGGCGGTCGAGCCAGTCGTTCGCGACTTCCGCGTCGCTGTTGAGCAGCACCACGTCGCGGTCGTCGTGCAGCGCCATGCCGCGGTTCACCGAGCGCACGAACCCCAGGTTGTCGTCGTTGCGCAGCAGCGTCGCGCGCCCCTCGCCGGCGAGCCGGTCGAGGTAGGCGCGGATCTGCGGCTCGGGCGAGGCGTCGTCGACCAGCACCGTCTCGAACGCCGCGCGTTGCGGCTGCGCGAGCACGCTCTCGATGCAGCGCCGCGTCTGCTCGTATCCCTTGTAGACTGGGATGACGACGTCGATCAAGCGGCCCCCCGCCGTGGCGCCCGGCGGATGCGCCGCGTGATGCCGCCGAAGCCCTCGCGGCGCAGCAGGCGCCCGAGGCGCATGCGCAGCCCCTTGCCCGCGCGCGGCGCGAACATGAGCAGCGCCAGCTTCACCGCGGCGAGCGGCGCGATGGCGACCGGACCGCCGGGATAGGGCGCGAAGCGCGCCGGTCCGCCGTCCTTGCCGAAGAACTGCGGGAAGCGCAGCCGTCCCTCGGTGCGGCACCAGTCGATGAAGGTGAGGCGTTCGGTGCCCGCGTCGTACGGATCGGGGAACGCGAGCTGGAGGTCCTTGTTCTCGCGATACAGCCAGCGGTGGTGCGGCTGGATCGGCGTGCCGTCGCTGAAGCGGCCGAAGGCCCACGGCCACTGGTTCACCGGGTCTTCGCGGCTCGCGGCCGTCTCGCGCTCGTACCAGCCGATCAGCTCCTGCACGGACGTGTTCCCCGCCGCGTTCTTCACCGCCATGACGCGATGGGCGCCGCTGTCGAACCCGGTGAAATGGTAGAACCCGAGGGGCTCGCCGTCGACGCGGAAGCCCGAGGCGAGGTCGCCGGTGAGCGCGCGCGTGGTGAGGTTCCAGGTCGCGACGTTATGGCGCGAGGACTTGAGGATCGCGACGCCGTCGAAGAACACGGGCGCGAAGTCGATCCACTTCTGGTCGGTGAAGAGGCCGTTGTGCGGCTCGGCGCGGCAGAACGCGTAGGTGCGGTCCGACCACCACTCGGCGAAGCGGCGGCCCTCGGCGGTGTTGCCCACCCCGATGAAGCCGAGGTTGAAGATGCCCATCCTCAGGCTCGTCACCTCGTTGTCCACGATGGACACGAGCGTCTTCTCCGGCTTGTTCTGGTGCGGCGTGAGCGCGACGTTCGCCTGGTCGAGCGTCGCGAGGATGTCGTCGACGCGCGAGAAGAGGACCATGTCCGGGTCGAAGTAGAGCACCTTCGCGCAGTCGGGGAGCTCGAGGAGGCGGCGCAGCGCGAACGGCTTGATCGCGGTGGAGAGCTCGACGATGTTGTGCATGAAGCTCCACGGCCGCCAGTGGGGGATGCCGAGGTCGCGCAGCTCGAGGATGTCGTCGAAGGGCTCGCCCTCGGCTTTCAGCCACTCCGGCCGCTCGTCGGCGAGGGCGAGGTGGATCACCGCCTCGGGGTGGTGCTCGCGGATCGAGCGGCACAGCATGCGCACCTTGGGCAGGTAGTTGACCGCGGCGCTGGTGAAGACGTGCAGCTTCGGTTGCATTCGGGTTCCGTGTCGGGGCCGCTAGGCGGCGGAGGCGTCGCGCAGCGCGAGCTGGCGATGGAAGTCGAGCAGCGTGGCGAGCGCCGCTTCGCCGCTCACCTCGGCGCACAGGCGCGCCAGGGGATGGTGGCGCAGCCGCTCGGCCGGGGCGCCGAGGTCGAAGGCGACGATGGGAAGGCGCAGCGCCACCATCTCGGCCACCACGTAGGAGAACGTCTCCGGCCAGATGGAGGGGAAGAGCAGCAGGTTCACGCCGTGCTTCTCGATGAGGTCCACGAGCTCCTCGCGCCGGTACGCGCCGGTCACCTGCAGCTTCGGCGAGCGGTGCGCGAGGTTGAGCGTGCCCAGCACGACGACGCGCGCGTCGAGGTTTTCGCGCTCGATGCGCGAGACGATGTCGCGCACGATGCCGGCGCCCTTCTGCGGGCTGATCTCTCCGATCACGCCGATCACCGGCGCGCCGCGCACGACGCGCGGCAGGCGCGCGGGCACGTAGTCCTGGCGGTGCGGGATCACCGTGACGCGCGCGAGCGGCAGCGCGGGATAGGCGCGCCGCAGGTGCTCGCGCGTCGACTCCGAGAAGCAGCGGATCTCGTCGGCCGCGTCGAGGCATCGCCCCCACAAGGCGCGCCACGGCCCGATCTCGGTGGGCGGCGAGAGCGCGACGTAGCTCGCCGGATGCGCGCGCAGGCACCGGTTGCACTCGGAGATCTCCGGCACGCCGCAATACCGGCCCTGGTCGTTCAGCAGCACGAACGACGGGCAGATCGCGAAATAGTCGTGGGCCGTCACCGTGAGCCGGCTCGCGGGGAACTCGGCGCGCATGCGCGCGAGCCACTCGGCGAGGACGAGCGGCTCGTCGAAGGACACCGTGCTGTTCACGAAGAGCTCGGCGGCCGGGATCTTCTCCAGGATGCGCTCGAGCGCGAGGAAGGTCGAGATGCGGAACACGCGCGACTCGGCGCCGGGCTCGAAGACGTGCAGGCGGTATTCGAGCATCGGCAGGTTGTAGGTGCAAAGCAGCGCCGCCTCGCCGCGCGCGTTGCGCTCCGCGATGAGGTTGCGGCAGTACTGGTTCGCGCCGCCCCCCATGTTGTGGTCGAAGACGATGGTGAGGTGCGGGCGGCGCGCGAGCGCCGGCACGAGCTCGGCCACGATGCCGATGTCGTCCAGCGTGGGCACGGAGTAGCTCTGGGTCTTCGCGCGCCGCACGATTCCCGCCAGGTCGCCGCGCTTCAGGCGCCGCCACACCGCGTGCGCGACCCACGCGACGATGCGCCACTTGCGGCGCTTCGCGTAGCGCGCCTCGACGACGTGCGTCACGTCCACGCGCTCGGTGCTGCCGTCCTCGAGCTCCACGTCGAGCCACGCGCGCGTCGCGGCGCGCCCGGGGATGTAGCCGGTGACGACGAATCCCGAGGCCTCGGCGTTCACGAGGTCGGGATATGCGTCGCGCACGTCGTGGCGCGAGAGCCCGATGTCCGCCTCGAGGCGGCGGCTCCAGCCTTCGCCTTCCAGCTCCAGGTGCACCGACGCGATGCCCTGCTCGTGATGCGCCGCCCACCCCCAGCCGAAGAGGCGGCGCTCGCTCACGACGAGGCGGTCGATGGAGTGGCGGATCGCGGGGGCGGCGGCCGGGACGGCGGCCTGGGGAGGAGAGCTCAAGGGAACCTGCGCGCGAAGGGCATGCGCAAAATGCGCCATTTTACCCTGCGCGGGGGCCGGAACGCCGCCTTCCGCAGCCTTTCAGGGCGCCGCCTGCGCCCCCGCCGCCGGTCGCCGCGCAAGGCGCATGAACGGCTTCTCCACCGCATGCCAGGAAGCGGCGGCGGCGAGCAGCGTGAGGCCCACGACCCACGCCAACGCCTGCAGCCCCGTCATCCCGCGCAGGTGGATCACGTATTCGACCGCGAAGAGGTGCCAGAGGTAGATGCCGTAGCTGATCTCCCCCAGGTAGGCGAAGGGGAGAAGCCCGCGCCGGGCGATCGACTGCGGCAGCCGCACGGCGGCGGCGAGCACGCACAGCACGAACGCGGCGAAGAGCGTGCGCCAGAAGATCACCATCGCGGGGAACGGCCAGTAGGCGGCGTGCGGCCAGTAGGTGGCCATCGCCGCGTAGCCCAGCACGCCCGCGCCGGCGAGCCACGCGAGCGCCTCCCCGCGCGCGGGCACGGGGCGTGCGAGGACGAGCTTCGCGAGGAGGATGCCGGCGGCGAACTCGTCCAGCGTGCCGGGGAGCTGCGTCACGCGCACGAAGAGGACCCACGGCTCCCCGGAGCCCACGAGCGCGAACATCGAGGCGCGCCACGCCCAGGAGATCGCGACCGCCGCCGCGACGATCCGCCACGCGCTGGCGCGCTCGATCCAGCCGATGAGGAGCGCGATCGCGAGGTAGAACTGCATCTCGATCCCGAGCGACCAGTTGACGCCGTCGATGGTGCCGAACGTATCGAGGAAGAACGAGTGGATGAAGGCGAAGTGGCTCGCGAGCTGCCACGCCCATCCCGCGGACGGCTGCGCGAAGAACGCGTGGCGCGTGACGAGCACCCAGGCCGCGATGGTTAGCACGTAGAGCGGCAGGATGCGCGTGAGCCGCCGCGCCCAGTAGTCGCGCGCGAAGCCGGCGCGATCGTTCCCGCGCAGCACGAGGGCGCTGTACGCGATCACGAAGCCGCTGATCACGAAGAAGAGGTCCACGCCGATCCAGCCGATGCGGAAGACGAGGAGCGGACCCTCGGTGGGGAACGCCGTCCACTTGCCGTGCTCGATCACGTGGTAGACGACCACCGCGAGCGCCGCGAAGGCGCGCAGGAGGTTCACGTTGTCGAAGCGGACCGGCGTGCGGCGCGCGGCGGGCGCCGCGTCGTTCGTTGGGCTCGTCGATTGCGCAGCGCCCGAGCCGATGTCTTGCGGGCGCGCGATCATCGTGGCGGCATGGCGTGGTTCGTGGGGCGAGAGCGCCATGATACCCGCGCATGCGAGAACGCCACCCGCGGGGGGTGGCGTTCTCATGTTGGTGGAGGCGGGGGGAATCGAACCCCCGTCCGCAAGCCTTCCACAGTCAGCTCTACATGCTTAGCCAGGCCATTTGGTTTACACGTTCCCCCGCAGACCGGCGAGCTGGGGACCGTTGAGCCACCTTGGATTTAGCCCTGAGCGAAGTGGCCCCGCTCAGGACGATCCCGTGAATATGACTCTGCGTCCGTCTTTACGAGCCCGGCCGGGCGCACGAGCACACCCGGGGCAGAGTCCGGCCGGTATTAGGCGGCCAGAGCGTAGTTGCTGTCGTTGGCGACTATTGTCGTCTGCGGCTGTATTTACGAGGTGATCCGCGCCTCGGCATGACACTGCGCTGCTTCCGAACCCGCGTCGAAACCGGGTCGCCCCCTTGCGAAGTCGGGATGAAGCAATTGCTATGATACGGCACTCAGGAGGTGGGGCCGGTTCCCTCCATTTCAAGGACGGCACATGACACCCGTAAGAATCGTCGGCATCGTACTCATCGTGGCGGGCGCCCTCGCGCTCGCATACGGCGGCTTCAGCTACACCAAGGACACCCACCAGGCGAAGGTGGGGCCCCTGGAGTTTTCCCTCAAGGAGAAGGAGCACGTGAACGTGCCCCAATGGGCGGGCCTGGGCGCGATCGGCCTGGGCGTCGTGCTCCTCGTGGTCGGAGGCAAGGGCCGCAAATAGCCGCGCCCGGCCGGGCGCGGCTCGCGGCTCGCGGCTCACTCGGGCTTGATCCCCGCCTTGTGGATCACGCCCGCCCACTTCTCGGTCTCGTCGCGCAGGAATTTCCCGAACGCCTCGGGGCCCTGCGGGTCGACCACCGCGCCCAGCTTCTCGAGCTTGCCCTTCACCGCCGGCTGCTCGAGGGACTTCAGGATCTCGCTCGAAAGCCGCGCGACGACATCCTTCGGCGTCGCGGCCGGCACGACGAAGCCCCACCACACCGACGCGTCGAAGTCCTTCACGCCCGCTTCGGCGAAGGTCGGCACGTCGGGCAGCGCG
>DASUXK010000045.1:0-2723 GCA_036377935.1 Usitatibacter sp. | reverse complement strand
CGGCCCTGGTGATCTCCCCGATCGCGGGATTCGTCGCCGCGCTCGCCGTGATGCACGCGACGCGCTGGGCCCTGCGCTCGGCCACGCCGCGCGCGAACACCCTCCTTTCCCGCGCCCAGGTCGCCACCGCCGGAGCGCTCGCCCTCACGAACGGCGCGAACGACGCGCAGAAGACCGTGGGCGTCGTGGCGCTGGGCCTGCTCGCGCTCGGGTTCACCGCCACGTTCACCGTGCCGTGGTGGGCGGTCGCGCTGAGCGCCGGCTCGCTCTCGCTCGGCACGCTCCTCGGCGGCGAGCGGCTCATCCGCACGCTGGGCGCGCGCTTCTACCCGGTGCGTCCGATCCACGGCTTCACCTCGCAACTCGCATCGGGCGCCGTGATCCTCGCGGCCTCGCTCGCCGGCGGGCCGGTGAGCTCGACGCAGGTGGTGAGCATGGCGATCGTGGGATCGGGCGCGGCGGAGCGGCCTTCCAAGGTGCGCTGGGGCGCGTTGGGCGACATCGGCCTCGCATGGATCCTCACGGTGCCGGCGAGCGCGCTCCTCGCGATGCCCGTGTACCTCGTCATCTCGCGGTTCGTGCACGGCGGGGGCGCGTGATGGGCCTCTTCGACGGCCGGCGCGACGGCAACCGCTTCTTCGCGATGCTCATCGACCAGGCGGCGCAGGCGGTGCGCGCGGTGCGCGCGCTCGAGGCCGTGCTCGAACGCGTCGACGACGATGCGGTCGAGAAGCTGCGGGAGCGTGCCCGCGCGTCGGCGGAGCTTCGCAACGTCCTCATCGACGAGCTGCACAAGACGTTCATCACGCCGCTCGACCGCGAGGACATCTTCAACCTCTCCCACGGCTACGACGACCTCATCAAGTACGCGCTCGCGACGCTCGAGGAGATGCACCTGTTCGGCATCGCCGCCGACGAGCCGATCCGGCGCATGGTCGCCAGCGTGCGCGAGGAGACGGAGGAGCTCGAGCTCGCGGTGCAGCGCCTCGCGAAGAACCCGCGCATCGCGGGCGACCACGCCAACGCGGTGCATGCGAAGGAAGCCGAGGTGGAGCGCGTCTACCGCCACGCGATCCACGAGCTCTTCGCCCAGGCCGCCGATGCGCGCAACCTCCCCGCGATCCTCTACCGTCGGGAGGTCTACCGCCACCTCTCCAACATGTCGGACCGGGCCGATGCCGCCGCGAACGTGTTCGGGATGATCGTGATGAAGCTCGCGTAAAGCGGAATGCGGCCTCCTGCTTGATCGCGCGCAAGGCCGCATCGGGGCGCAGGAGTCGAATGGAAGCATGAGGGACTCCGTCATCCGCAAGGATCCGCAAGGTTTCGCCGTGGCGCCGAACCTGCCCGCCGGCGACGGCGTGCGATCGGCCTTCACCTGGGAAGCGATGCGGGGCGAGCTGGAGGGGCTCCCGGGCGGCGGGCTGAACATTGCGCACGAGGCGGTCGACCGGCATGCCCGCACGCACCCCGATCGCGTGGCCCTGCGGTTCCTCTTCGCCGGCGGCGGCACGCGCGAGATCACCTACGGGGAGCTCGCGCGCCTCACCAACCGCTTCGCGAACGTGCTGCGCACGCTCGGCCTCGCGAAGGGCGATCGCCTCTTCATCCTCGCGGGCCGCATCCCGGAGCTCTACATCGCCGCACTCGGCGCGCTCAAGGCGGGCGTGGTCGCCTGTCCGCTCTTCTCCGCATTCGGACCCGGTCCCGTGCGCATGCGCATCGCGCTGGGCGAAGGCCGCGCGGTGCTCACGACCGAGGCGCTCTATCGCCGCAAGATCGAGCCGAACCTCGGGGCGTTGCCCTCGCTCCGGCACGTGATCCTCGGCGGCGCGGGCGGGCCCGCGAGCGTTCCGGGCACCCACGATCTCGCCCAGCTCATGGCCTCGGCTTCCGACACGTTCGAAATCGTCGCGACGCGTCCCGAGGATCCGTCCTTCCTCCATTTCACGAGCGGCACCACCGGGACGCCCAAGGCCGCGGTGCACGTGCACGCGGCGGCGATCACGCACTACGCGACCGGCAAGTACGCGCTCGACCTGCATCCCGACGACATCTTCTGGTGCACGGCCGATCCGGGCTGGGTCACGGGGACCTCGTACGGCATCGTCGCGCCGCTGCTCCACGGCGTGACGAGCATCGTCGACGAGGCCGACTTCGACGCGGAGCGCTGGTATCGAATCCTCGCGGAGCAGGCCGTGAGCGTGTGGTACACCGCGCCCACGGCGATCCGCATGCTGATGAAGGCGGGCGCCGAGCTCGCGCACGCGCACCGCTTCCCCGCGCTGCGCTTCGTGGCGAGCGTGGGCGAGCCCCTCAACCCCGAAGCGGTGTGGTGGGGACAGGACGTGCTCGGGATGCCGATCCACGACAACTGGTGGCAGACCGAGACCGGCGGGATCATGATCGCCAACACGCCGGCGATGGACGTGAAGCCCGGCTCCATGGGCAAGCCGCTGCCCGGCGTGCAGGCGTTCATCGTCGAGCGCCACGCCGACGGCACGGTGCACGTGATCGACGAGCCCGGGCGCGAGGGCGAGCTGGCCCTGCGCAGCGGATGGCCCGCCATGTTCCGCGGCTACCTCAACGAGGAGGAGCGCTACCGGAAGTGCTTCGTCGGCGGCTGGTACGTCAGCGGCGACCTGGCCCGACGCGACGAGGACGGCTACTTCTGGTTCATGGGCCGCGGCGACGACCTGATCAAGTCATCCGGCCATCTCATC
>DASUXK010000044.1:0-9316 GCA_036377935.1 Usitatibacter sp. | reverse complement strand
TGGACGACCGGGTTGTAGCGGCCGCCGATCAGCTCGAGGGCGTCGAACAGCATGGCGTGGTTCTTCACCGGCTCGAGGCGGCCGACGAACACGATGACGGGACGGGGGTTCTGCGGCGCCGTGAGGCGCGGCTTGAAGCCCTTCAGGCTGATGCCGTTGCCGACGTAGTGCACGCCGAGGCGGGGACGGATGCCGAAGCGCGCGATGTCGAGCATCTCCTCGCGGTTCTGGCAGAGGAGGAGGTCGCAGAAGCGGGCGAGGCGGCGCTCGGCGACCTGCGCCTGGTGTCCGCGGTCGCGCGATTTCCGCTGCGGCTCGTCCGGGTGGCCCAGCCCGTGGCCGCGCACGTCGCGCTGATCGGCGATGCCGCGCACGCCGTGCACCCGCTGGCGGGGCAGGGCATCAACCTCGGCTTCCAGGACGTGCGCGCGCTCTGCGCCGCGCTCGCGGGCCGCTCCGCCGTGCAAGGCGTGGGCGATCGCGCGGTGCTGCGCCGCTATGCCCGCGAGCGGCGCGAGGACGTGACGGCGATGCAGTTCCTGACCGATGCGCTCGACCGGCTCTTCGCGACCGATCGCCCGGGCGCCTTCACCCTGCGCAACCTGGGCCTGGGCCTGGTCGAGCGGCAGCCCTGGGCCAAGGCCGCACTCGCGCGCCGGGCGATGAGATAATCGCCGTTCGGCCCTCCGGTCCCTCCCGCCCCCGCGGGCCCGCCAACGGGTCATCTAGAAGCCACCACATGAAGATCACCGCATTCGTCGCGGCCCTCGCCGCGGCCGCCATCCTGCCGCTGCATGCGCAGGTCGATCCCAACGCCATCAAGGCCGAGATCCAGAAGAAGCTGCCGGAAGCGCCGGTGGAAAGCGTCCAGAAGACGCCCTACGGCAACCTCTACGAGGTCGTCGCCGGCGGCGAGATCTTCTACACCGACGCGAACGCGTCGTTCATCCTGCTCGGGCCGATCGTGGACCTCAAGACGCGCAAGAACGTCACCGAGCAGCGCATGGCGCAGCTCAACGCGATCGACTTCAAGAGCCTGCCGCTCGATCACGCGATCAAGATCGTGCGCGGCAACGGCTCGCGCAAGATCGCCCTCTTCGAGGACCCGAACTGCGGCTACTGCAAGCGGTTCGAGCGCGATTTCCAGGGCGTGACGGACGTGACGGCCTACGTCTTCCTGTACCCGATCCTCGCGCCGGACTCGGTGGAGAAGTCGAAGGCGATCTGGTGCTCGGCCGACCCGGGCAAGGCATGGATCGACACGATGGTGCACGACAAGCTGCCCGCGACCGAGGGCAAGTGCGAGACGCCGCTGCAGAAGAACCTCGAGCTGGGCCACAAGAAGCGCATCCGCGGCACGCCCACGCTGGTGTTCGAGGACGGCGAGCGCATCCCCGGCGCGATCTCCATGGCCGACCTCGAGAAGCGCTTCGCGCAGGCGAAGGCGAAGGTCGCCTCGAGCAAGTAGCGGCTCAGGCGCCGCCCGCGCCCTCGGGTGCGGGCGGCACGTAGCCCTTCGGCAGCAGCACCCACATGCGGCCGGCCTGGCGCATCCTGCCCGCCAGCGCGCCCGCTTCGTCGCCGAATCCCCAGAAGAAGTCCGCGCGCACCGCGCCGTTGATCGCGCCGCCCGTATCCTGCGCGACCATCAGCCGCTCGAGGGGCACGTCGGTGTTCGGGCGCGTGGTGGCGAGGTAGACCGGCGCGCCGAGCGGGATCACGCGCGGGTCCACCGCGATCGAGCGCTCGGGCGTGAGCGGCACGCCGAGCGCGCCGATGGGCCCGGGAAGCCGGCTCGGCAGCACGCGGAAGAAGACGAAGCTCGGGTTCGCGTCGAGGTACTCCTTCACCTTGCGCGTGTGCCGGCGCGCCCACTCCTTGATGCCCTGCATCGAGGCGCGCTCCGGCCGGATCTCGCCGTTGCGGATGAGCAGCGCGCCGAGCGAGCGGAAAGGGTGCCCGTTCTGGTCGGCATAGCCCACGCGGATGCGCTCGCCGTCGGGCAGCTCGATCTGGCCCGATCCCTGGATGTGCAGGAAGAAATCGTCGATCTCGTTGTCGACCCAGGCGATCTCGAGTCCCTTGAGGAGGTCCGGATCGGAATCGATGTCCCCGCGCGAGTAGTACGGCACCACGCGATCGCCCTCGATGCGCCCGCGCAGGCGACGGTGCTTGAGGTCGGGATACACCGACGAGAGGTCGATGGTGAGCAGGTCCGGCGGCCGCGCGTAGATCGGGTAGCGGTAACGGCGCGTGCGCTTGCGGCTGCCGTGCAGCAGCGGCTCGTAGTAGCCCGTCACCATCCCCGCATCGGTGCCATCGGGATTCACCGCGCGCCAGGGAACGAACCACGCCTGGAACCAGCCCGCGAGGTCCGCTTCCGTCGCCGTGGGCGATACCGCGAGCGCCGCATCGCACGCCGCCTTCCATTCGTCGCGCTCGGCGAGCACGGTGCAGCTGCGCGCGAAGGCATCGAGCGAAGGGCGCAGCGTCTCGCGGCCCCAGTCGGGAAGATCGGACCAGGCCGCGGGCTCGAGCTTGCCGCGGTCCTCGACCTGCGGCGGCGTCGGCGTCGGCGCGGGGCACTGCGGTTGCGGCGCCGGAGGGCACACGAGCGGCTCCGCCTTCGCCTCGACCGCGGGCTTGGGCGCGGTCGCGGCGGGAGCGGGCTTCGGCCGCGGCTCGGGCTTCGGCTCCGGCGTTGAGCACGCGGCGAGCGCGAGGAGCGCCGCGACGGCCGCAAGCCGCAGACCGGACAACCGGGAAGGAAACGCAAGCTTCATTCGCGCGCGGAGACGTGCGAAGCGCGGCGCGCCGCGGTGCGGCTCAATGCAGGACGCGCGGAACGCTCAGGGTGAATTCGGGAATGCTCGCTTCGAAGCGCGTGCCGTCCTCGGCGACCAGCTGGTAGCTGCCGCGCATCGTGCCGACGGCCGTGGGAATCGACGAGCCGCTCGAATACTCGAACGTGTCGCCCGGCTTGAGGACCGGCTGCTCGCCCACCACGCCCATGCCGCGCACTTCCTGCACCTGGTTGTCCGCATCGGTGATGATCCAGTGGCGGCTCACGAGCTGCGCGGAGACGTTGCCGTTGTTGGTGATGCGGATGGTGTAGGCGAAGACGTAGCGGTCTTCCTCCTCGTCGGACTGGTCGGGGAGGTAGGTCGAGTGCGCGGTCACCGCGACACTGTATTTCTTGGCGTCGGGCATGGATCGGGAAGTCTGGCGCATTGCGATCGATGGTAGCAGAGAATGGGCGCGCGGCAGCGAATCCACGTAGAATCCCCTCGCTCCCACGCGGCCATCCGATGACCTCCCAATTCCGCATCGCCCCGAGCCTGCTCTCCGCGGATTTCGCGCGTCTGGGCGACGAGGTGCGCGACGTCATCGCGGGCGGCGCGGACCTCGTGCATTTCGACGTGATGGACAACCATTACGTTCCGAACCTCACGGTGGGCCCGCTGGTGTGCGAGGCGATCAAGCCGCTGTGCACCGTGCCGATCGACGTGCACCTGATGGTGAAGCCCGTGGACCGGATCGTCCCCGATTTCGCGAAGGCGGGCGCCTCGATCATCAGCTTCCATCCGGAGGCGAGCGAGCACGTGGACCGCACGCTGGGCCTCATCCGCGACCACGGCTGCAAGGCCGGCCTCGTGTTCAATCCCGCGACGCCGCTCGCGTGGCTCGACCACGCCATGGACAAGGTGGACCTCATCCTCATCATGTCCGTGAACCCGGGCTTCGGCGGGCAGTCGTTCATCGCCTCGGCGTTGCCGAAGATCGCGGAGGCGCGCCGGCGCATCGCCGCGAGCGGGCGCGACATCTGGCTCGAGGTCGACGGTGGCGTGAAGGCCGCGAACATCGGCGAGATCGCGCGCGCCGGCGCGGACACCTTCGTCGCCGGCTCCGCGGTCTTCAACGAGAAGGACCGCAAGGCCGCGATCGGGCGGATGCGCGAAGAGCTGCGCCGGGCTACAATGCCCGCCTAGGCCCACGAGACACTCTCCGAACTTCATCATGGCACCGCGCGGAATCCGCTTCGACTGGCGATGGCAAAGCTGGCGCTGACAGCGCTCGCCCTGCCGTTTCCCGTGAATGCGTACCGTGTGGTGACCCATGACTGAAGACGAATTCCTGGCGCTCGCGCGCGCCGGATACAACCGAATCCCGCTGCAGCTCGAGACGCTCGCCGATCTCGACACGCCGCTGTCCATCTTCCTGAAGCTCGCGAACCGCCCCGGCTCCTACCTGCTGGAGAGCGTGATCGGCGGCGAGCGCTTCGGGCGCTATTCGATCGTGGGGCTGCCCGCGCGCGAGTGGCTCGAGGTGCGAGGGCATCGCGTGCGCCGCACGCGCGACGGCGTGGAGGTCGATGCCCGCGAGGCCGCCGACCCGCTCGCCTACATCGACGAATACCTGCGCGCGTTCCGCGCCGCCGCGCCGGCCGGGGCCTTGCGCTTCGCGGGCGGCCTCGCCGGCTATTTCGGCTACGACACGGTGGCCTGCGTCGAGCCGCGGCTGGGGCGCACGGCGAAGCCCGATCCGCTGGGCCTGCCCGACATCCGCCTGCTCCTTTCGGAGGAGCTCGCCGTCGTGGACAACCTCTCGGGCAAGCTGCACCTCATCGTCTACGCGGATCCCTCGCAGCCCGGCGCCTATGCGCGCGCGCAGCGGCGGCTGCAGGAATTGCGCGCGCAGTTGCGCAAGCCCGCGGAGCTTCCGTCGCACGCGCCGCGGCCGGCGCTCGAGCCGCCGCGCTCGAACATCGCCGAGTCGGCGTTCTACGAGGCGGTCGCGCGCTGCAAGCGCTACATCGAGGAGGGCGACATCTTCCAGGTGCAGATCTCGCAGCGCATCGCGCAGGCGTTTCCCTATTCGCCGGTGAACCTCTACCGGTCGCTGCGCTCGATCAACCCCTCGCCGTACATGTTCTACTTCGAGTTCGGCGATGCGCAGGTGGTCGGCGCCTCGCCCGAGATCCTGGTGCGCCGCGAGGGCGACAAGGTGACGCTTCGCCCCATCGCCGGCACGCGGCGGCGCGGGGCCACGCCCGAGAAGGACCTGGAGATGGAGCGCGAGCTCCTCGGCGACCCCAAGGAGCGCGCCGAGCACGTGATGCTGATCGACCTCGGGCGCAACGACGTGGGGCGCATCGCGAAGGTGGGCAGCGTGAAGGTGACCGAGACGATGGTGGTCGAGCGCTACTCGCACGTGATGCACATGGTCTCGAACGTCGAAGGCATGGTCGATCCCGCGCTCACCCCGATGGAGCTGTTGCGCGCCACGTTCCCCGCGGGAACGGTGACCGGCGCGCCCAAGGTGCGCTCGATGGAGATCATCGAGGAGCTGGAGCCCGAGAAGCGCGGCATCTACGCGGGCGCGGCGGGCTACCTCGGCTTCAACGGCAACATCGACCTCGCGATCGCGATCCGCACGGGCGTCGTGAAGGACGGGACGCTCTACGTGCAGGCGGCCGCCGGGATCGTCGCCGACTCGATCCCCGAGAACGAGTGGCTCGAGACGCGCAACAAGGCGCGCGCGCTGCTCGCCGCGGCCGAGCAGGTGCACGCCGGCCTCGACGCGCCGATCGAATGAGGAGCCCGCCATGCTTCTCATGATCGACAACTACGACTCGTTCACCTACAACCTGGTGCAGTACCTGGGCGAGCTGGGCGAGGACGTGAGGGTGGTGCGCAACGACGAGCTTTCCGTGGACGCGATCGAGCAGCTCGGCGCGCGCCGCATCGTGCTGTCTCCGGGCCCGTGCACGCCGAACGAGGCGGGCGTGTCGCTCGAGCTGATCCGCCGCTTCGCGGGACGCGTGCCGATCCTCGGCGTGTGCCTCGGCCACCAGGCGATCGGCCAGGCCTTCGGCGGCAAGATCGTGCACGCGAAGACGCTCATGCACGGCAAGGTCTCGGCGATCCACCACGGCGGCGCGGGCGTCTTCCGCGGGCTTCCGTCGCCCTTCCAGGCGACCCGCTACCATTCGCTCGCGATCGAGCGCGCGAGCTGCCCTGCGGAGCTGGAGGTCACCGCGTGGACCGAGGACGGCGAGATCATGGGCGTGCGGCATCGCAGCCTCGCCGTCGAGGGAGTGCAGTTCCATCCCGAGTCGATCCTCACCGAGCACGGCCACCGGCTCCTCGCCAACTTCCTCCAGCAAGAGAGGCCATGACGATGTTCACGCCGCAGGAAGCGATCAACCGACTTTCGGACAAGCGCGAGGTCTTCTACGACGAGATGGTCGACCTCATGCGCCAGGTGATGGAGGGCAAGGTCTCCCCGGTGCAGCTCGCGGCGATCCTCATGGGACTGCACGTGAAGACGGAGTCGGTCTCGGAGATCGCGGCCGCGGCCTCGGTGATGCGCGAGTTCTCCACCCGGGTGGATTCGACCGGGCTCGAGCACCTCGTCGACACCTGCGGCACAGGCGGCGACAAGGCGCATACGTTCAACATCTCCACCACGGCCGCGTTCGTCGCCGCCGCGGCGGGCGCGCGCGTCGCGAAGCATGGCGGCCGGGCGGTGTCCTCGCAGTCGGGGAGCGCCGACGTGCTCGAGTCGCTGGGCGTGAACCTCGCGCTCACGCCCGAGCAGGTGGCGTTGTGCCTGCGCGAGGTCGGCCTCGGCTTCATGTTCGCGCCCAGCCACCATCCCGCGATGAAGCACGCCGCCCCGGTGCGCAAGGAGCTCGGCATGCGCACCATCCTCAACATCCTGGGCCCGCTCACCAATCCGGCCGGCGCTCCCAACCAGGTGATGGGCGTCTTCCACTCGGACCTGGTGGGCATCCAGGCGCGGGTGCTGAAGATGCTGGGAAGCCGCCATGTGCTGACGGTGCACGGGCACGAGGGGCTGGACGAGATCACGATCACCGGGCCGACCTACGTCGCGGAGCTCAAGCACGATTTCATCACCGAGTACACGATCGAGCCCGCGCAGTTCGGCCTCGACGTGGCGCCCATCGAGGCGATCCAGGTGAAGGACGCGGCCGAGGCGAAGCAGCGCGTGGAGGCGGTGCTCGCGAACGAGCCGGGCCCGTGCCGCGACATCGTGACCCTCAATGCCGCCGCGGCGCTCTATGTCTCGGGCATCGTGGAAAGCCTGTGGGACGGGGTCGCGCGGGCCCGCGACGTGATCGAGAGCGGCGCCGCGCGCGCGAAGCTCGACCACCTCGTGCGCTTCACGCGCACCTTCCCGAAGGCGGCCTGAATGCCGGACGTGATGCAGCGGATCATCGCGGCGAAGCGCCGCGAGGTGGACGCGGCGCGCGCCGCGATCCCGCTCGCCGACATGGAGCGAAGGGCCGCATCGGCCGATCCGCCGCGCGGCTTCGAGGCGGCGCTTCGCAAGCGCGTGGCCGCGGGCGAGCCGGCGGTCATCGCGGAGATCAAGCGCGCGAGCCCCAGCCGGGGGCTCATCCGCGCCGATTTCGATCCTGTGCGCATCGCGAAGTCGTACGAATCCCGCGGCGCGGCATGCCTTTCGGTCCTCACGGACCGCGAGTTCTTCGGGGGCTCCCCCGACGATCTCCGGGCGGCGCGCTCGGCCTGCGCGCTGCCGGTCCTGCGCAAGGACTTCATGATCGATCCCTACCAGGTGCACGAGGCGCGGTCCTGGGGCGCCGATTGCATCCTGCTCATCATGGACGCGGCGCCGGACCGGGAGCTCGACGCCATGGCTCGGCTCGCACGCGACCTCGGGATGGACGTGCTCGTCGAGTGCCACGACGGGGACCAGCTCGCGCGGGCATTGCGCCTGCCCACGTCCCTCGTCGGAATCAACAACCGCGACCTGCGTACCTTCGAAACGCGGCTGGAAACGACGCTCGACCTGGTTTCGGAGGTGCCTGCGGATCGGCTCCTGGTGGCCGAGAGCGGAATCGCCACCCGGCGGGACGTCGAGCGGCTGGAAGGGGCCGGAGTGAGCGCATACTTAGTTGGCAGCGCGTTCATGTCGGCCGATGACCCTGGGGAAAAGCTGTCGGGACTGTTTTTTAGGGGCTGAATGGGCTGTTGTGACGGCACAACAAGGACCCCGGTTTGTTGCGTGTTTGGCGAAAAACCCCTTGAGCGTTGCCCATGGCTTTGGCATGATGCGTTTGGCTTCTCAAAAAGAATTCGAGAAAGTTCCTGAATCGGGGCGACAAAATCCCCACGAGGTTTCCAAGAAACACAGAAGCAAACACACGGCCTCATCTCAACAAAGGAGATTCTGATGAACAAAAAGCTGATCGCTCTGGCAGTCTTCGGCGCCTGCGTGGTGCCCACTGCCATGGCGCAGACCGCCGGCCCGGTGACGTTGTACGGGCGGGTCTTCGAGACGATCGTTTCGGTCGATGCGAAAGCCGGCGGCGGCAACCCGGAAATCGCGCGTCGCACCCGCATCGACGATCAGGCTTCGCTGCTGGGCGTTCGCGGCACCGAGGATATCGGCGGCGGCAACAAGGTGTTCTTCCAATTGGAAACCGCGTTCAAGCCGGACCAGAACGACACGTCGTTCGCCACTCGCAACAGCGGCATCGGCATGCAGGGCGGCTGGGGCAGCTTCGTGATCGGCCGCTGGGACATGCCCTACAAGGTCTCGACCTACCCGGTCGACGCGTTCGGTGACCTGACCATGGCCGGCATCAGCGGCGTGGGCCACGACCAGGGCAACTTCGACCGTCGCGACCAGAACGTGATCCAGTACTGGTCGCCGAACTTCGCCGGCTTCGCGTTCAAGGTCGCCGCGACGGCCAACGAGGGCAAGGCCTGCACGACCTCCGCGACGACGGGCAGCACCACCTGCACGAACCCGCACGACACCGGCGCCAACGTGACGTACAACCACGGTCCGCTGTACGCGTTCCTCGCGTACGAAGACCACAAGGATCCGCGTGCGGCCTTCACGAAGGAGCGCGGCTACAGCGGCGGCGCCGCCTTCACCTTCGGCCCGGTCAAGCTCGGCGGCGAATACGAGCGCATCAAGCGCGATGCTGCATCGGGAGAAAATCCGGAGGATCGCAAGGAGTGGCTCGCGAGCGTGGTGTGGACCTTCGCCGGTTCCAACCAGCTGATCTACCAGCACCAGGACTCGAAGGGCGCATCTAGCACCGGCCAGAACGACAGCGGCGATTGCAAGAGCGACACGATCGGGTACAAGTACATCTTCTCCAAGCGCACGTACTTCATCGCCGAGTACATGCGCACGGACAACAAGGATCTGGCAACCTGCTCGTTCGCGACGACCGCCACGTTCCCGGTCAAGCCCGGCAACGACGTGCGCGCCGCCGCGATCGGCCTGCAACACGTGTTCTAAATCGCCTCGCGCG
>DASUXK010000043.1:0-7958 GCA_036377935.1 Usitatibacter sp. | reverse complement strand
CGGAGGACACGGAGAAAACCAAGGCAGCAAGACAGGGTATCGGGGCTTCGGGACGCGCTCCCACTCGCACGCACAACTCTCTCCTGGTTTTGCCTTTCTCCGTGTCCTCCGTGCTCTCCGTGGTCTCCGTGTTTCCGCTTTTGCCTTCAACCCAGGATGATCGCGGCGGTGCCGCCGACGGCGAGGAGCGCCGCGAGGGCGACGGCGGGCGTGAGCGATTCGTGGCGGCGCAGGAAGAGCGAAGCGAGGAAGAGCGTCACGAACACCTCCATCGACCCGATCAGCGCCACCCGCGACATCGGGCTCACGTTGAGCGCCGCGAAGTAGAAGATCTGCCCGAAGGAGCTGGTCACCCCCGCGGCGATGAACCAGCCGTTGGGCCGCGCGAAGGTGGCGCGCACCGCGCGCGCGTACTCCGGGCGGAAGAGGCCGGTGGCGGCGAAGATGATCGCGCCGGTGAGCGTGCCGATGCACGCGCCGAGGAGCGCATCGTGCGCGTCGGCGAGGCCCATCTTGCGCAGCAGGTAGCCCGTGGCATAGCCGAGCGCGGAGACCGGCCCGTAGAGGTAGCCCGCGTTCATCAGGCGGCGCAGGCCGCGCTCGCCGCCGCCCTCGCCCGCGCGCCGCCCCGCCGCCACCAGCGCGACGAAGCTCGCCGCGATGAGCGCGAGCCCGATCGCCATGCCGCGCGTGAGCGCCTCGCCCAGCACCGCGACGCCGAGCACCACCGCGAAGAACGGGTTCAGGCGCTTCATGGTCGAGGCGCGCATCGCGCCCAGGTGCTGCACCGAGGCGTAGAAGAACACGCGCCCGATGTACGCGGTGAAGACGCCGGCGCCCGCGAACCAAAGCAGCGCGCGCGCGGAGACCGGCTCGAACCCCCGCGCGAGCCCGGCGATGGCCCAGCCCGCGCCGGAGACGGCGGCGGTGAGGAGCAGCGAGACGAACGCGCCGTTGTCCTGCGCGCCGGGGCGCGTTCCGCGCGCGATGAGGATGTTGGACACCGCGAAGCTCGCGGCCGAGGCGAGCGCGAAGCCGTCGCCCAGGGCGAGGCCCATCACGCTCACAGCACGCCGGGGATCCACCGCTTCACGCGGCGGCAGTAGTCGCGGTACGCGTCGCCGAAGCGCTCGGCGAGGCGCACCTCGTCCTCCTTCACGCGCCGGTCGAACCAGAAAAGGTGCAGTGCGAAGACGGCCGCCGCGATCCAGGAGCCCAGCGCGAGCGCCACGCCCGCGAGGTAGATGAGATGGCCGCTGTACATCGGGTTGCGGTTCCAGCGGTACGGGCCGGTGTCGACGATGCGATCGGGCGGCACCGAGATGCCCGGCCCGCCTCCGCCCAGGCGCGTGCGGTAGATGCCGACCCACTTGTACTGGAGATAGCCCCACGCGAGCAGGGCCAGCGCCCACGCGTGGACGGGCGGCGGCCCGCGATGCAGCAGCGCCTCCACGCCGTAGAGGACGATCGGCCAGGCGATGAAGGTGCGGTTGGAGGTGCTCTCGAGCCAGCGGCGGATCGCGCTCACTCCGGCTTCTTCTCGTCCATCGGCATCGCGATGATGAAGAGGTTGGCGATCACGATGGTGCCGGCGAGGAACCAGAAGGTGGCGGTAAGGCCCCAGCGGTCGGCGATGATGCCGCCCAGGAGCGGGGCGACGGAGGAGCCCAGCGATTGCGCGCCGAAGAGGATGCCGATGCTCGTGCCGCCCATGTTCTTGGGCGTGGTCTCGAGGAGCCACGCCTGCATCACCGGGCGGATCGCGTAGAGGAAGAAGCCCAGCACCGCGATGAAGCCGATGAAGGCCGGCGACTTCCCGGCGAACGCCATGAAGAGCAGCACCACGGCGGTCATCGCCATGCTGGTGATCATGATGTTGCGCCGGCCCATGCGGTCGGACAGATAGCCGGCCACGGGCGACGCGGCGAAGCCGGCCGCCTGCAGGGCGAACATGCCCGCGCCCACCCAGAACGGCGAGTAGTGCATCACGTACGCGAGGTACACCGGCAGGAACGTGAGGAGCGCGTTCTGCGTCATCGAGCGGAAGGCGGAGCTCGCCGTGAGCACGATGAGGCCGCGGTTGCGGAAGAGCGCCGGCACGCCGCGGAAATAGTCGCCCAGCGACTGGCGCTCGCCCTCCTCGCGCTTCGGCTTCGCCTTGCCCGAGAGCGTGAGCGTGCCCAGGAAGACGAGGAGCAGCACGGACATCACCATGCCGGGCACCACGTTGATCATCACCACCTTGCGCCACGCGTGCTCCACCGAATGGGCGGTGAACCACGCGAGGAGCGCGCCGATCGCGATGGGCGCGAGCGCGTCGCCGACGTTGCCGCCCATGCCGTGCAGCGAGAGCACGAGGCCCTTGCGCTGCGGATAGAGGCGCGCGAGCGTCGGGATGGCGGTCGGGTGCCACAGGCTGTTGCCGAAGCCCACCAGCATCACGCAGCCGAGGAGCATGAGGTAGCCATGGCTGAATCCCATGAGCAGGTACGGGAAGCCCACCCAGAAGAGCGAGAGCGCCATGAGAAGGCCCTTGCGGCCCACGGTGTCCACGATGATCCCGCCCGGGACGTTGGCGATCGCGCCCGCCACGTACTGGCAGGTCATGACGAGGCCGATCTGGCTGTAGCTGAGTCCCAGCTCCTTGCCGATGATCGGCAGCAGCAGGTAGAACGTCGACGGGTACCAGTGGGTGAGGCCATGGCCCAGCATGATGAGCCAGACCTCGCGGAACGACTTGCCGGGCGCGTGGCCCGAGGCGGGAAGTGCGGTTGCGCTCATGTTCTCCGTCCGCGCGGGCTCACTTTCCCCCGCGGCGCACGATGACCTCGTCGAAGAGCCTGCTCCACTTCTTGTCCTCGTCCAAGGAGCGGATCGGATCCGTCTGGACGATCTTCACGCCCTGCATCGGCGACTTCACCTTCGTGTTCGTCGGCACGTACTTGATCTTCGCCATCGCCGACTGCCCGTCCGGACCGAGCAGGTACTCGTAGAAGAGCAGCGCCGCGGCCGGATGAGGCGCGTGCACGGTCACGCCGATCGCGTTGGAACGGGCGATGGCGGGCGGGATCACGAACCAGTCGATGGGCGCGCCCTTCTTCTTCGCCTGCTCGGGCATGTAGTTGTACACCGTGAGCGCGAGCGGCACCTCGCCGGAGACCACCATGTTGGTGAGGAGCGTGTGCCCCTTGCGCACCGAGATGCCGTTCGTCCGCACGAGCTCGCGGAAAAACGCGAGGCCCTTCTCCTCGCCGCCCAGCTCCTGCACGGCGGTCGCGAACCAGTCCTCGTCCTTCGCCTCGATGCCGATCTTGCCCTTCCACTTCGGGTCGAGCAGGTCCTGCCAGGTCTTCGGCAGCTCGGATTTCTGGATGGCGTTGGTGTTGTACGCCTGCACCCAGACCGAGAGGATCGTCGCCGCCCACTTGCGATGCTCGGGCACCGAGCCCGCCACGAGGTCCTTCTGCACGGGGGAATCGACCGGCGCGAGGATCTTCTCGCGCGCGAGCGCCTCCATCTCCGGCGAGCCGAAGTGCACGGCATCCACGTCGTAGCGGCCGGCGCGCGCCTCCTGCACCGTGCGCTGCAGCACCTTGTCGGTGCCCGCGCGCCACACCGTCACCTTGATCCCGTACTTCTTCTCGAAGGGCCCGATGATCTTGGGCAGGTCCTTCTCGGCGATCGTGGTGTAGAGGGTGAGCTCGCCCTCCTGCTTCGCCGCCGCCGCGATCTTCTGCATGCGGTCTGCGCCCTGGTACGAGTACAGGCTCGTGTCCGCCGCCGCGGCGGGCAGCACCGCGCAGGCGGCCCCGAGGGCGAGGAGGATTCGACGGGTGCGGTTCATGCGCTCACTCCGGATGGTTGAGGTTCTCCTCGAAGTGCCGCGGCACGAAGCCCTGGCCCTCCGGGGTCGGCTCCGTGGGCCGCGGGATCACGGACTTCTGGAAGAGGAGGTTCATGAACATGACCATGGGCTTGGGCTTGAGCACCAGCGCGCGGGCGGGCTTCACCGGATCGGCGTTGAAGTGCTGGTGCACGCAGTTCATGTGCACGATGGCGACGTCGCCCGCGGTCCAGTCGTAGCGGATGCCGTCGTGGATCTCGTAGCCCTTGCCGTCGAGGATGTAGAACGCCGCCTCGTTCACGTGCCCGTGCTTCTGCGTGCGCCCGCCGGGGCCGTACTCCTCGAGGTGCACGTGCAGCACCTGCGTGAGGCCGTCCACCGGCTCGATGAAATGCTTGCTGAAGGACTGCGGCCCGTCGTTGAAGAGCAGGTCCTTGCCGCGGATCACGCGCGGCATGGAGCGCAGGCGCTGCAGCTCGTCCTTGAGGCTGTACTGGCCCTGGATCCCGCGGACGAAGACGCGGTCCCTCTTGCTGCTGTAGTGCGATTCCTTGCCCAAGCGGCCTCTCCTACTTGCTCTTGCCCGAGAAGAGCTGCGAGTAGAGCTTCTCCCAATGGTCGTAGTTGTCGAGCATCTGGTTCACGTCGACGAACTTCATCGGGATGTCGCCGAGCTTGGTGTGGACCTTGCGGTTGGTCGTCACGAAGTTGCGCTTGGCGAGGACCTTCTGGCCGTCGGGGCTGATCTCGAAGTCGTAGAAGAGCACGGCCGCGTGCGGATGCGGCGCCTTCTTCGCCACCGCGATGCCGTTCGGGCGCGCGATCGCCGGCCCGATGGAGAACCAGTCGATGGGCGCGCCCTTCTTCTTGAACTGCTCGGCCTTGTAGTTGTAGACCGTGAGCGCCAGCGGCACCTCGCCGGAGACGACGAGCTGGGTGAGGAGCGTGTGGCCCTTGCGCACCGAGATCCCGTTCGTGTTGACGATGTCCTTGAAGAGCTGCACCGCCTTCTGCTCGCCCAGGACGCCGGCCTGCGCGGAGAACCAGTCGTAGTCGGCCTGCTCGATGCCGATCTTGTCCTTCCACTTGGGATCCTTGAGGTCCTCCCAGGTCTTCGGCAGGTCCGCCTTCTTGATCGCGTTGGTGTTGTATGCCTGGACGAAGACGTTCAGCCGCGTCCCGGTCCATTCGTGGTGCGACGGGATGGCCTCGGGGATGAGGTCCTTCAGGTACGGCGACTTCATCGCCTGGGCGACCTTCTCGCGGTGCAGCGACTCGAGCTCGGGGCCGTTGGTCTCGGCGACGTCCATGGTGTTGCGCCCGGCGCGCGCCTCGGTGATCGCGCGCTGCAGCACCTTCTCGCTGCTCGCCCGCCAGATCTCCACGTTGATCCCCGGGTACTTCTTCTTGAAGGCGTCGACGATGGCGCCCATGTCCTTGATCTGCGCGGAGGTGTAGATCGTGAGCGCGCCCTCCTTCTTCGCCGCGTCGTAGAGCTTCTGGTCGCGGTCGGGCTTGTCGTAGGCGGCGATCTCCTCGACCGTGGAGCCGACCTGGGCCCAGGCGGGGAGCGCGAAGGCCGCGGCGAGCGCGGCGGCGAGGATTGCGCGTCGGGTGGTCTTCATTTCTTCTCCTTGTGCTTCTTGGCGGGCTTCACGTAGCCCTTGAGGAACAGGTCCGCCCACATCTTCTGCCACTTCTCATCCTCGTCGAGGGTGATGACGGGGTCGATCATGCGGAACGGGAAATCGTTGAGCTTGGTGTGCACCGAGCGGCTCGAGGGCACGCGGTGGCGCTTCTTGATGAGCTCCTGGCCCTCGGGCGACAGCATGAAGTCCGCGAAGACCAGCGCGGCGTTCGGATGCGGCGCGTGGACCGCGACGCCGATGGCGTTGGGGCGCCCGAAAGTAGGCTGCACCGCCTTCCACTCCACCGGCGCGTTCTTCACCTTGAGGCGCTCGACGTTGTGGTTGTAGATGTCGGCGACGAGCGGAATCTCGCCGGAGGCGAGCAGCTCGGCCATGAGGGTATGGCCGGTGCGGATCTGCGGGCGGTTCGCCGCGAGGGCGCGGAAGAACGCGAGCCCTTTCTCCTCGCCCATGGATTTCACGATGGCGCCGAACCAGTCCACGTCGCCCGCCTCGATGCCGACGCGCCCCGCCCACTGCGGCTTCGCGAGATCCTCGTAGGAGTTCGGCACCTCCTCGGGCTTCACGAGGTTGGTGTTGTATCCGATGGTGAAGAAGTTGAAGCGGTCGGCCACGTAGTGGCGATGCGAGGGGAACGCCGCCTCGGGAAGGTCCTTGAAGTACGGGCTCCAGAACTCGTCGAGGAGCTTCTCGCGGTAGAGCGCCTCCATCTCCGGGCCGTTCGTCTCGAAGACGTCCGGCGTGTAGCGCCCGGCGCGCGCCTCGGTCACGCCGCGCTGCAGCACCTTCTCGCTGCTCGCACGCCACAGCTCCGTCTGGATGCCGGTCTTCTTCTCGAACGCCTCGGTGATCGGCACCGAGTCCTTGAGATTGAGGGAGGTGTAGATCGTCACCTTGCCCTCCTTCCTCGCGGCCTCGAGGAGCTTCGCGTCGCGGTCGGCGCCCTTGTACATGTACAGCGCCGAATGGGGAGAGGCGCCGCCCTGCGCGCGCGCCACCAGCGGCGCGGCCAGGACGGCGAGCGCGGCGCGGTGGAAGTCGCGGCGCGCCGGCCAGTGCGCGTCCTTGGGATATCGCTTCATGTCCAGCCTCCTCACAGGCGGCCCTCTGCCGGGGCCTGCAAAAAAGACGGGCGCCTGGAGCGCCCGCCGAATCGGCCTACTCCCAAGCGCCCCCGCTCGGGAGCGCCGCTACGACACCGGCTAGAACGTATGGTTGATGCCGAGCGCCCACTGGGTGATGTCCTCGCCCACGGACGGATCCTGCAGGTCCTCGTTGTTGAAGCGCGAGGAGAACCCGTTCTTCAGCAGGGCCCCGACCGCGAAGATGAAAGTGCGCGGGGAGAAATAGTACGCCACGCCCAGGTTCAGCTGCGAGCCGTCCAGGCCGTCGGTCGAGCACGCCGCCTCGACGCGGGAGCAGGTGCCCTTCATCGCCTTGATGTACCAGACCGCGGTGCGCCACGCCTTGCTCCAGCGCGCGTCCCACTTCACCTCATAGGCCGTGTTCTTGTACTGGAGGAACTTGCCCGGCAGCGTGGCGTTCTCGTCGTACTTCTTCGAGTTCCAGTCGGCCTCGAAGGTGTGGTGCCCGAGCTTGTACTGCACCATCGCCTCGAAAGCCTTGTCCCTGGAATTGACCGACGAGTCGTTGAAGTTCGAGATCGCGCTCGGCACGTTGCGCGAGCCGCCGAACAGGTCCCAATGCTCCTCGTACCCGAGCGCCACCTTGACGGGGCCGCTCGCCCACTCGACGCCGCCCGACCACACGCGGGGCTTGCGCGACGACGTGTCCTTCTCGTCGGTCGAATACTGGATGGCCGCCCTCACGCCGCCGATGCGCGGCGAGTCGTACTGGATGGCGTTCTGGCGGCGCAGGTGGAAGCTCGAGGCGGAGTTCGTGCCGAAGCCCGTCTTGCGGAACACGTTGCTGCTCGAGAGGAAGTTGCCGCTCGAAATGCCGAAGAAGGAGAGCTCGTCGCCGTACTTCTTGAACGGCGTGTCCATGCGGCCCAGCTTGATGTCGCCCCAGTGGCGCCCGGCGAGGCCGACGAACGAGTTGCGCGTCGCCCACTTCGAATCGTTGGAGTCGAGGTGGAACTCGGTCTCGAGCTGGAAGATCGCCTTGAGGTCGTGGTTCAGCATCTCCTGGCCGCGCACGCCGAGGCGCGAGTTGCTCGACGCCATCTCGGTGCGGCGGATGATGCTGTTCTCGCCGGTCGGGTGCCCCGCGAAGGTCGCCACGTCCGCGCCGGCGTCGGTCGCGCCGGAGCCGTGGGGAACGAGGACCTCGGGATACGCCTTGCCATAGAGCTCGACCACGTTCTTGTCGCTCCACCCCTTCGCCGAAGCGGTCGGGACCACGAATGCCGCCGCGACGGCCGCCATCAGGATCTTCTTGTGCACGCTTGCCTCCTTCCGTGTTGTTCGTTTTCCCTTCGTTCCTTGATGCGGAACGAGAGTGTT